>JAJZHS010000206.1 GCA_021798395.1 Pseudomonadota bacterium | reverse complement strand
ATCGACGACTTCGGTTCGGGCTTTTCGTCGTTCAGCTACCTGAAGCGGCTGCCGGTCGACATCATCAAGATCGAGGGAGAGTTCGTCGCCGACATGCTGGCCGACTCGAGGTCGCTGGCGATCGTGCGTTCGGTCGCCGCGCTGGCCGCCGACTTCGGCATCCGCACCGTCGCCGAGTTCGTCGAAAGCGCCGAGGTGCTCGAGGCAGCGCGAACGCTGGGCATCGACCTGCTGCAGGGCTACCACATCGGCCGCCCCGGCCCCGAACTCGGTCGCGCCGAAAAGCACGAGCTCGGAGCCCTGGAACACGCGACAGCGGCTTCCTGAGCGCCCCCAGGGCCGGGCCGCGCCCGGCCCGCCCCCCGAGGGGGTCAAGGAATCTTGGGGCGGCCCTGCGATTCCTTGCGAGCGCCCCCAGGGCCGGGCCGCGCCCGGCCCCCGCGCGCCCCCGGCCCGCCCCCGGTGCGCGGGCTGTCAGAGCGCCGCGGCCATGGCCTGCAGCGCCTCCAGGCGGTGGACCAGGGTCTGCATGTCCTGCATGCTCTGATTGAGCGCGTCAACGTTGCGCAAGCTGGCGTCGATGCGCGCGTGCTCATCCACCGCTGCCTGGCTCAGGTCCTTGATCTGCCGCGCCGCGCCTTCGCTGGTCGCGACCAGCTTGTTCATGGTCTCGATCGATGCGTTGGCGATCTGGCCGATCGCGTGCACGGTCTCGGCGGAGCGCTCGATGCTTGCGCCGGCGTCGCTGGCCTGAACCTTCGACCCCTGCGCCAGGCGCCTGACTTCGTCGGCGACGACGGCGAAGCCGCGCCCCGCCTCGCCCGCACGCGCCGCTTCGATCGCCGCATTGAGCGCCAGCAGATTGGTCTGATCGGCGATTTCGCGGATGTCGGCGGCCAGCTTGCTGATGCTCTTCGAGAACTGTTCGAGATCGCCGAGCCCATCGCGCAGCCGCTGCTGCGAGGTCTTCGACGCCGCGGCATTCCGCCCGACCTCGTCAATCAGCCCCAACACCTGGCGCAGCGTGGCTGCATCGCGTTCAATGCTCGCGGTCACCGTCGGCAGGACGGCGACGATCGGTTGCACGGCTCGCTCATACGCGGCAAGACTTTCGATCATCCGGTTTTGCATTCCGTTCAGCGTCTTCCAGCGATGCAAGGCACGGCTTGCGTAATGGGATGCGTAATCAGAATAGTGAATCGGAAAAGACTCCATGAACGGATCTCTGTAATCGTCCGTCGCGGCGAAGAACACCAGCGCCGAGAGCGTCTGGTTGATCGGCACGCCGAAAATCTCTCCGAAACTCGAAAAGCCGGCGGCCGGGATGTCCTCGAAGAACGGCGCGCGGCCGAGCACCTCGGCGTTGCCCAGCCGCCGCAGCACGCAGTCATTGAGCAGCATGGCAAGCGGCTTGTTCTTGCCCTGGAGAAAGCGGTCCCAATCGTTGCGGGTGGTCGCGATGAAATCGGTTTGCCGGAGCAGTTGCAAGGTGTCGCCGAATTCGATGTCGCAGAAAAATGTCACCTGCTCTTCGCCGAAAGACGCGACCGAACGGATGAACATCTCTTCACCAATTTGCACCCCGAACGAATGCCCTTGCAAACGCGACTCGACCTGATCCATCCGGCACCCGAAATGTGCCGCCAGCGCCGCCGCGAACGGCCGCGTCGCGCCCTCCTCGGCAAACACCGTGCGCACGGTCCGCGCGATCGGATCGGCCTCGGCCACCGCCCATTGCACTCCGGTCGGCTCGAAGTTCTGCGTCTTGAACGGCGAAAAGCGCACGCCTTCGCGAACCTTGCAGAACACGATTGCCGCCTGGCCGCGCAGCGTGCGCGCGCCGTCGCTGATGAACGTGCCGGAAAAGTCGAGCTTGCCGCCGGCGCTTCCGCCGATGGTCAGGCACGGGAATTTGCGCGTTTCGTAGAACGCGCGCATCAGAAAACCTTCGGACGCCGACAAGCCGTCGGCGAACACCAAGGCGAAGGTGGTGTCGGACGACACCTGGAACGACGGGGAGACGCGCGCCAGTTCGCGACGCACATGGTCCACCCGCTCGCTCACGCTGGCGGCGCCGCCCACGCCGAGGTCGATCGTGAACACCTCGGCGCGCTCGATCAGTGCTGCGCTCAGGTGCAGGAAACTGCCCTCCCGATCGTGTTCACCGGCGCCGCAATAGACCGTGCCGGGGCCGGCACACAGGGCGCCGCTCGACGAGATGCTCAGAAACGTTGCGCCCGTTCCCGCCTTCTCGCGCACCGCGCCGATCAACTGCGCCGTGCAGCGTTCGAAAGGGACATGCGGCGGGATGAACCCCAGAAAGACCCCGCCTTCGCCGAGCCGAGGCAACTCGGGAGCCGAAGCGTCGAACCGGCCGGTGCACGCCGCGGTCGGCGCGCCGACGTCCGCTTCGACCGAAGCGCTGACTTGTTCCATGTCCCGTTCGCCCACGTGATTTTCCTGTCGTTGTGCGCGGCCGCGGCGACTCATGGCCAGGCCAGCCGCGGCTCCGCCGCTCCGTTCCGTGGAGTACGGCACGCCCCGGCCCGACTTGAGCAGCCTCGGGCGTCGCACCCCGGTCTTCGGCGCCGCCGCTGCGCCAGGCACGATCGCGCCGTCACCGTCTCACGGCGACGAGCTTCACGTTGCCGAAATCGGAGCGAAAGACCCTGACGATGGACCACCCGGCGGCGCGCGCCAGATAACAGGTCGAGTTCGTCGGCGCGCTGCGACGCGATGTCCATGCCGTGGCCGCCTTCGGTCGGCCTGTCGACGTCGCCGTATCGATTCAGATTCCGGTTCATGCGCACGCGCGATTCGGCATCCCAGGCCGCCAGGCCGGGCTGCGGTCACGCCCCGTCACCGGTGTTCCGAAGCGCGCGCTCGAATCACCGTTCGGATCCGTGAAATCGTCGCTGGATCGGTATCGGATTGACGTACATTTTGTACGCCGCAATCCAGTTCATCGCGATCAAGCGCTGGGCGCCCGCAAGGCTGATCCGCCCGCGGCAGACCATGCTGTGCAACCTGTTCTCGATCTGATCCTTCACATAGCTGCCCCAGCCGCCGACGACGTGGTGCGGCTCGGGCCACAGGTTGCGCGGATCCGACGGGCTGCCGCCGAGTTCAAGCGAGATCAGGTGGTCTTCTTCGTAGTTGCGCAGCATGAAACCGTCGCGTCCCATCTGTTCCGGGTAGCCGTATTGCCGCACCTGCCGGCGCTTGAGGCGCTCGGTGTAGTCCTGCGGCGGGCGGATCGAGCGGGTGTACCCGCCGCGGCGGCAAATCGTCTGCCGAAGGTTGTCCTGGTTCACGGCCGGATTGATCGCGCCCGGCGTCCAGCGCGGATTCGGCAGCGCGTCGGCGGCTGGGAACACCACCGCCATGCGGCCGCTGTGCGCGAGGTCCCGTTCATGCCACCGCGCGCGCGCCTGCGCGTGCGCCGGCCACGCGACGGCGGCGATCATGGCCACGGCGCAGGCCACCACCAGGACGGCCGCGGCGCGACGCGGGTTGGGTACGGGGCAACGGCTCACGGGCCTGCGGCAAGGGTGTTCAGTCAGCGGCGACGCGACCAGCGCCTCACGCTGAGCACCGCATCGTTGATGATTTGCATACGCGTAGCCTACCGCATCCTCGTCCAGGATGGGTTCCGCTTGGGGAAACATGGCGCAACGCGTGGGAATCGGATCCGCACCCCTCATTGCCTGACGAGAAAAACACCGGCTCTCGGGCGCGTCGTCTGGTCGCCGAACGCGATGGCCGCCTGCACTTTCCAGCCGAGCCTGCCCAGCGCGGCGACGCTCAGCGGCGCGTCCGAAATGCCCGCGCAATCGAAGCGCATCGACGCATCGCCGAGCGCGACGCGATTGAGATTGCCCGCGCTGACGCACCAGGTCTGCTCCACCTGCCGGGCGAGCGCCGGCGTGAAAACCGTGGCCGTCAGCGCCAGGCAGCCCAGCCAGGCCGTTCGAATCGCGCGCATGCATCACCTCCCGTGGTCTCGTTGTCTGTGGCGACGGCGCGTCAGGCCGTCATGCTCAGAACGGAGCCGCGGTCCGGATTGGAAGAACCGGCGCCCGCATGACTTCAAACCATCCTTGAAATGTCTCCAGACATGTCACGGGCTGGAGAACAGCCACGCCGCAGCCTGCGGGTTGGACGGAAAATAGAAGTGCACGTAGGAGGCCGTCAGCGCGCCCACGCGGTAGACCGCCTCGCCAAAGGCACCGCCGGCAGCCGACGCGCGCCGCCAAACGGGCAACGCGGTGTCCAGGGTGGAATGGTGGAAGGTGTGGCCGCGCAATTCTCCGGCCGGCAGCGCAACGCTCTGCTGGCCGAGCGCAGCCAGCCGGGGACCCAGCGCTGCGGCCGCTGGCAGCAGGCCGACCATCGGCGCGCCCGCGCCGGCCGCGTCGCGCAGCGATTCGCACAGATACAGCATGCCGCCGCACTCGGCCAGGATCGGCCGCCCTGCGCCGTGGTGCGCGGCGATCGCCTCGCGCATGCCCTGGTTGGCGGCCAGCGCGGCGAGATGCAGTTCCGGGTAGCCTCCGGGCAGCCAAAGCGCGTCGCAGCCGGGCAGCGCCGCATCGCGCAGCGGCGAAAAAAAAACCAGCTCAGCGCCGAGTTCGCGCAGCAGGTCGACGTTGGCCGGATAGATGAACGAAAACGCCCTGTCGCGCGCCACAGCGATGCGCCGACCGCGAAGCAGCGGCTGCGGCGGCTTCGCCTGCGGCGCGTCGAAACGAATCGGCTCAGGCAGAGCGTCGTCGACGCACAGCGCGCCGGCGGCGGCGTCAATGCGGCGATCGAGATCGGCGATCTCGGCCGCCTGCACGAGGCCGAGATGGCGCTCGGTAAGCGCCGCGGCTGCGCACACGGGAATATGGCCGATCCAGCGCAATCCGCCGGGAAGCGCGTCGCGCAACATCGCCGCGTGTCCGGCGCCGCCGACGCGGTTGGCCAGCGCGCCGTGCAATGCGAGGTCGCCTCGGTAACGCGCCAGGCCCAGCGCCACGGCGCCGAACGTCTGCGCCATCGCCGCAGCATCGATCACCAGCAGCACCGGCAGGCCGAACGC
>JAJZHS010000205.1 GCA_021798395.1 Pseudomonadota bacterium | reverse complement strand
GGCACCGCTGCCAACGTCTGGTCCTTCGACGGCGGGTCGACGACCGTCAATGCGCTCGGCAGCTACGGCACCGCGGGTACCGCGGGCGGCCAGCCCGGTGCGCGCGCGCAGGCCGCCAGCTGGCACGACGCTTCGGGCCGCCTGTGGATGTTCGGCGGCAACGGCTACGCGGCGTCGGGAGGAGCCGGCGAGCTCGCCGATCTGTGGCGCTACGATACCGCGACCTCGCAGTGGACCTGGGTGGCCGGGCCGAGCACCACCGGCACGTCCGGGGTCTACGGCACGCAGGGCAGCTCGGCGTCGACCAACTGGCCCGGAGCGCGCGACAGCGCGCAGACCTGGACCGACGCTGCGGGCAACTTCTGGATGTACGGCGGCCACGGAGTCGACGCCAGCGGAACCAGCGGGATGCTCGGCGATCTGTGGGAATACAGCGCGGGCGCCTGGACCTGGGTCGGCGGCAGCAATTCCGCCGGTACGGCGACCAGCGCGACCGCGCCGGGCGCGCGCAGCGCAGCGGCAACGTGGATCGACAGCTCGGGCAATCTGTGGATGTTCGGCGGCAACGGGTTCGACAGCAACGACAAGCAGGGCCCGCTCGGCGACCTGTGGGAATACAGCGGCGGCAAATGGGCCCTGGTCGGCGGCTCGACGCTGGCGTCGGCAGCCGGCAACTGGGGCCTGCAGGGCCAGGCTGCGTCGACCAACGTGCCCAGCGCGCGCTACGGCGCCGCGTCGTGGGTCGACAGCTCGGGACATTTCTGGCTGTTCGGCGGCAAGGGCATCGACTCGTCGGGCAAGCTCGGCCAGCTCGGCGACTTGTGGGAATTCGACCCCACCACCAAATCGTGGACCTGGGTGTCCGGTTCCGCGCTGGCGCAGGCGATCGGCGTCTACGGAACTTCGTCGGTCTCGCTGAGCGGCAACACGCCGGGTGCGCGCGCCTACGCCACGGCGTGGTCGGACGCGAACGGCAACCTGTGGATGTTCGGCGGTTATGGAGTCGATGCATACGGCGTCGTCGCGCCGTTGAACGATCTTTGGGAGTACTCGACTTCGACCGGGCTGTGGACCTGGGTGTCGGGTTCGAACGCGGTCAACGCCAAGGGCAGCTACGCCGGCAGCGGCAGCAACAGCGCGAACGCAGCAGGCGCGCGCTACGGCGCGACCGGCTGGATCGACTCGAGCGGGCGCCTCTGGTTCTTCGGCGGCGCCGGGCTGGACGCGACGCCGACGCTGGGCGACTTGAACGACCTGTGGAGCTATACGCCCTGAGTGTGGGCAGGGCCGGGCCATGCCCGGCCTCCTGGCGGCAGCTGCATCGGGACTGCCCCGTACGGGCTCGAGGCGCTTGACCGTGCAGCTTCGAGGGTTGTGCCGCTGCGTGTAAGGTTTCGGCTCGATCGCCGACTGATCGGCATCGGCCGGGCACATTGCCCGGCAAACCTGCACGGAGGTCGGCGTGAGACAGCACGAACACCGGGATGCGTTTCAGCATCCCGTCCCTTCCGAAATCACTCCGCGCTCAGCCTATCTGGGCCGGCGCGCGTTCCTGCTCGGCCTCGGACTGGGCGGAGTTGCGTCGAGCGTGGCCGCTTCGGCAGCGCTTCCAGGAGGGTTGGCGGCGTTGCCTGCGACGCGCAATGCGGAATACGGCGCCCACGAAACGCTGACGCCGTATTCCGACGTCACGACGTACAACAACTTCTACGAGTTCGGCACCAGCAAGTCCGACCCTGCGCGCTACGCAGGCAGCCTGCATACGCGACCGTGGACGGTGGTCGTCGACGGCGAGGTGCACAAGCCGCGGCGTTTCGACATCGACGCGCTGCTGAAGCTGGCGCCGATGCAGGAGCGCATCTACCGCCACCGCTGCGTCGAGGGCTGGTCGATGGTCATTCCCTGGATCGGCTATCCGCTGTCGGCGCTGCTGCGCGCGGTGGAGCCGACCGGGAACGCGAAGTTCATCACCTACCAGACCCTGCTCGACCCGGCCGAGATGCCGGGCCAGAATGACCCCGTGCTGGCGTGGCCGTACCTGGAGGGCCTGCGCATGGACGAGGCGATGCATCCGCTGACTCTGCTCGCCTTCGGCCTGTACGGCGAGGTGCTGCCGAACCAGGACGGTGCACCGTTGCGCATGGTCATTCCCTGGAAATACGGGTTCAAGGGCGGCAAGTCGATCGTGCGCATCAGCCTGGTCGAGCGCCAGCCGGTGACTTCATGGATGCGCGCGGTGCCGAACTGGTACGGCTTCTACTCGAACGTGAATCCCGACGTGAGCCCGCAGAACTGGAGCCAGGCCACCGAGCGGCGGATCGGCGACGGGCGCTTCGGCGGCTTGTTCGCGCCCCGGCTCAAGACCCGGTTGTTCAACGGTTACGCGAAGCAGGTCGCCGATTTGTACCGCGGCATGGACTTGCGTCGCGATTTCTAGTGCCCCCGGCGTGGAGCCCGAACCTTCTCCGTCCGGCCCCGGTGCGGTCGCGCCGTCCGTGACGCGGCGCTCGGGCTTGGCCGCTGCGCTGCGCCGCGCGACGCTGCAGGCGCGCTGGTTCAAGCCCGCGTGCTGGCTGCTGGCGCTGCTTCCGGCGGTCGACCTGGTCTGGCGTGCGTTCACCGTGCAACTCGGCCCCGACCCCGAGCACGCGCTGATCTGGGCCACCGGTCGCTGGGCCTTGCGGCTGCTGCTGCTGACGCTGGCGATCACCCCGCTTCGCCAGCTCACCGGCTGGAGCGAATGGGCGCGGCTGCGGCGCATGCTGGGCCTGTGGGCCTTCGCCTACGCGCTGATGCATTTCACGTGCTACCTGTGGCTGGTCAACGACTTCAGCGTCGCGTCGGTGCTGCAGGACGCTTCGCGGCACCCCTTCGTGCTCGCCGGAATGACCGCGCTGTCGATGATGCTGCCGCTGGCCGCGACCTCGCGCGACGCGGCGATCCGCCGCCTGGGCGGCAGGCGCTGGCGCGCGCTGCACCGACTGGTCTACGTCATCGCGCCGGTGGCCGTGTTCCACGCCTGGTGGGGACAGCTGGCGAAAAACCACACCGGCCAGCCGAAACTGTATGCGGCGATCCTGTGCGCGCTGCTCGGCTGGCGCGTCTGGCGGTGGTGGCGCGCGCGCCGGGATCGCGCGCGCCCGGCGCTCAACGCCGCGGCGGCAGGTGTTCGCCGGCGAACAGCGCGCTGACGTCCTCGCGATCGCGGATCAGGTGCGCTTGCGCGCCGTCGACCAGCACTTCGGCGGCGCGCGGCCGGGTGTTGTAGTTCGACGCCATCGCCATGCCGTAGGCGCCGGCCGACAACACGGCGAGCAGGTCGCCCTCGCGCAGGTCCAGCGCGCGGTCGCGGCCGAGCCAGTCGCCCGATTCGCAGACCGCGCCGACCACGTCGTAGCGTCTGCGCTGCGCGCCGTCGCGCGGGCGCACCGCGACGATGTCCTGCCAGGCTTCGTAAAGCGCCGGCCGCATCAGGTCGTTCATCGCCGAGTCGACCACCGCGAAGTGGCGTTCCAGGCTCGACTTCAGCGTCACCACCGACGTCAGCAGCAGGCCGGCGTTGCCGACCACCGAGCGCCCCGGTTCGAGCAGCAGCGGGCGGTGGCCCAGGCCCGCCGCGTCGAGGCGCGCGTACAGCGCGCCGAGCAGTTCGTCGGGCCGCGGCGGGGTCTCCTGCGCGTAGCGGATTCCCAGTCCTCCGCCGAGGTCGATGTGCTGCAGCGTCACGCCGTGGCGCTCGATGTCGCGCACCAGGTCGACGACGCGGTCGAGCGCGTCCAGGTACGGCTCGGTCTCGGTGATCTGCGAGCCGATGTGGCAGGCGATTCCGACCACCTGCAGGTTCGGCAGTTGCGCGCAGTCGGTGTAGGCCTGCCTCGCGCGCGCTTGCGGGATGCCGAACTTGTTGCTGCGCAGCCCGGTCGAGATGTACGGATGGGTGCGGGCGTCGACGTCGGGGTTGATGCGCAGGCTGACCGGGGCGCGCTGCCCGAGTTCGCCGGCGATCCGGTCGATGCGGCGCAGCTCGCTTTCCGACTCGACGTTCAGGCACTGCACTCCGGCGCGAAGCGCGGCGGCGATTTCGGCGTCGGTCTTTCCCACTCCGGAGAACACCGTGCGGGCCGCGTCGCCACCGGCTGCGCGCACCCGCGCCAGCTCGCCTGCGGAGACGATGTCGAATCCCCAGCCGAGGTCGGCGAGCAGCCGCAGCACGGCCAGGTTCGAGTTCGCCTTGACGGCATAGCGAAGCGACACGGCGCGCCCCGGAGCAGCGTCGCTCCAGGCGCGCGCCGCGGCTTCGATCGCGGCGCGCGAATACACGTACAGCGGGGTGCCGAAGGTCTCGGCCAGGCGCGGCAGCGCGACCTGTTCGACCATCAATTCGCCATCTTGGTGCGCGATCCAGGGCGCGCCTGGGAGCGGGGGCAGCGGGGCGGTCATCGGAAGTGGGCGGAAACGGGGCGGCGAGCGCGTCAGTGTGCGCCCGACACGGAAGGCGGCTTGGGCAGGTACAGCGGGCCCTTCTGGCCGCAACCGGCCAGCAGCAGGCACAACACGGCGGCGCAGGCAACCCTGCGGCGGGTGCGGGTTGCGCGAGTTCCTAGAATGGACATCGAAGCCATTGATCCAGTTTATCAGTCCATCGTGAACGACTCGACGCACAACGCCTATCTGCACGCGGCCGAAGCCGCGCTGGACCGCATCGAGGCGGCGGCCGACGCCGTCGACCTGGATTCGAAGCGCGAGGGTTCGGTGCTGACGCTCGAACTCGACAACGGCGCCCAGGTCATCATCAACCTGCAGCCTGCGATCGACGAGCTGTGGCTCGCCAGCGCGCGCGGCGCCTACCATTTCCGCCAGAGCGAAGGTCGCTGGCGCGACACCCGCGGCGGCCTCGATTTCGACGCCCTGGTGCGCGAAGCGGTCAGCGCGCTCGGCGGTCCGGAACTGGCGCTTTGACGCGCGTCGCGCCAGCCGCGGCGCCGGTTCGCGCGCGGCGCATGAAGTCGCGCCAGAGCGCGCGCGCCGGCTGCGCGTCGGGGCCGCTGAGCCGCAGCCCGTTGAGGTAGCCGACCCACGCCACGGCGACCATG
>JAJZHS010000204.1 GCA_021798395.1 Pseudomonadota bacterium | reverse complement strand
GAACTGGCCGCGGCCGCCGGTGCGCCGCTGGTGGCCACCGTGCGCGGCGCCGGCGCGCCGACCCTGCCGCGCGTCGGCGACGCGTTCGCACTGGACCTGGAGGCGATCGCCGCGCTGCATCCGGACCTGATCCTGGCCTGGCGCTCGGGCACGCCGCCGCGCCAGCGCGCGGCGCTGCGCGAGCTCGGCGTGCCGGTGTTCTGGGCCGAAACCAACACGCTCGAGCACATCGCCGTCGACGTGCGGCGCATCGGCCGCCTCGCCGGCCACCCTCGGCGCGCCGAGGCGTGGGCCGCCGCGTTCGACGCGCGCCTGACCGCGTTGCGCGCACGTTACGCCGGACGCGCCCCGGTGCGGGTGTTCTACCAGGTCTGGCCGAGGCCGCTGATGACCATCGGCGGCCCACAAGTGATCGACCGCGCGATCGCCCTGTGCGGCGGCGTCAATCCGTTTGCCGCGCTTCGGCAGCCGGCACCGGCGATCAGCCGCGAGGCCGTGCTGGCGGCGAATCCGCAGCTGATCGTCGACGCCAGCCCCGACCCGCGCGCGCTCGACGCCTGGCGGCGCTTTCGCACCGTCGCCGCGGTGCGCCACGGCCAGCTCGTGCGCCTTGCGCCCGACGCCCTGCCGCGCATGGGCGTGCACGTGCTCGACGGTGTGGCGCAGTTGTGCCGCGCGATCGACGCCGCGCGGCGCGCCGACGCCGCACGCTGATTCCGCGACGCCGCGCGGCGTGCGCGCTCAGGCCGGCACCCACAGCGCGGCGCCGCCGTCGCGCGGCACCCGCTGCCAGGCGCAGCCGTACACCTGCTGCAGCACCTGCGCGCGCAGTACGACGTCGGCCTCGCCCGCGATCCAGTCGCCGTCGCCGACCAGCGCGAGCACGTGGGTGGCCAGCCCGGCGACCCAGTTCACATCGTGCGCGGCGAACAAGACGGCGTGCTCGCGCAGTCCGGCCAACCGCTGCGCCAGCAACCGCTGGTGCGCCGGATCCTGGAAGCTGGCGGGCTCGTCGAGCAGCAGCAGCGGCGCGCGCTGCGCCAGCACCTGGGCCAGCGCGACGCGCTGGCGCTCGCCCGCCGACAGCCGCAGCACGTCGCGCCCGGCCAGCGTCGCGGCGTCGACCTGGTCGAGACAGTGCAAGGCGGCGCGCGGATCGGGTTGCGGCTGCGCCAGCATCACCGCGTGCAGCACGCCGATGCCGAAACGGTCCAGCGCCTGCGCCGGCATGTACGCGCGGCAGCGCGCCAGCGCGCGCGCGCCCAGGCGCGGCAACGCCGCGTCGCCGATGCGAACCCGATCGGACGTCGTCTCAAGCCCGGCCACGGTGCGCAGCAGGGTCGACTTGCCTGCGCCGTTGCGTCCGAGCAGCGCCCAGCGCTGGCCGGTGTCGACCTGCAGCCGCAACCCGCGCAGCAGCACGCGCGCGTCACGGACCAGGTCGAGCGCGTCGATGCGCAGCATCAGCGGGCCTGGCGCGCCAGCAGCGCGATGAACACCGGCGCGCCGCACAGCGCGGTGACCGCTCCGACCGGCAACTCGTACGGCATCGCCACGCCACGCGCCAGCGCATCGGCGGCCACCAGCAGCGCGGCGCCGAGCATCGGCGCGGCCCAACTGAGCTGGCGCATGCGCACCGCTCCGCGCAACCGCAGCAGGTGCGGAACGACGAGGCCGACGAAACCGATCGCGCCTGCGGTGGCGACCGCCGCTCCGGTGGCCAGCGCAGCCAGCAGCACCAGCGCAAGGCGCAGCCGGGCGACCGGTTCGCCGAGCAGCCAGGCGTGCTCGCCGCCCAGCGCCAGGCGATCGAAGGCACGCCGCCAGCGGTGCAGCAGCGCCCCCAGCAGCAGCGCCAGCGCGCACAGCGCGCCGCCCCAGCGCGCGCCGCTCAGATCGCCGACCAGCCAGAACATCGCGCCGCGCAGGCTTTGCGTGGGCACCAGCGCGAGCAGCAGCGTCGAGCCGGCGCCGAACAGCGCCGCCAGCATGGCCCCGATCAGCACCAGTTGCGCGGCGGCCTCGTCGTGCGGACTGGCCAGCGCCCGCCGTCCGAGCAGCAGCAGCAACCCCAGCGCCGCCAGCGCGCCGCCGACGCTGCCCAGCCACAGCGTGCCGCCGAGCAGCAGCATGGCGATCGCGCCGAACCCGGCGCCGGCCGACGCGCCGAGCACGAACGGATCGGCCAGCGGATTGCGCAGCAGCAGCTGCAGCGCCAATCCGGCCTCGGCGAGCAAAGCGCCGACACCGGCTCCGGCCAGCACCCGCGGTACGCGCAGCTGCGCGATCAGCGCCGGTCGCCAGCCGCCGGCGCCGACCGCAAGGCCCAGTGCCAGCGCGGCCAGCAGCGCACCGCCTGTGGCCAGCGCCAGCACCGCCGAACGGGGCTCGGCGGCGGACTCGGCGGGAAGCTCGCGCATGGCGCTCAAGCCGCCGGCAACTGCCAGTCCAGCGTCAGGTACACGCCGAACGGCTCGCGGTTGTAGCCCCACACCGTCTGGTAGCGCTTGTTCAGCACATTGCGCAACTGCACGTTCCAGCCCCAATCGTCGCGCAGCGGCCCGCCGACGTGCAGGTCCAGCATGGTGTAGCCGCCCAGACCGACTTGCGCGCCGCTGCCGTTCTGGTCCCAGCGCGCGCTGCTGGCGTGCACGCTGGCTCCGGCGGCCAACGCGCCGATGCGCCGCTCGACGTCCAGATTGGCGAGCCGGCGCGCGCGCCGCTGCAGCAGCGGATGCCCGGCCGCGTCGAGGTCCACCGGCTGCTGCAGCGTGACGTTGCCCTGCAGGTGCCAGCCGCGCCAGCCGCCCTGCGCGCGCAGCTCGACGCCGCGCGAGCGGCTGGCGGCGATGTTCTGGAACTGGCTGCTCAGGTAGTCGTACTGCCATTGCTCGCCGAGCCGGGTCTGGAACACGGTGCCGCGAAGCAGCCAGCCCGCCCCGCTCCACTGCAGGCCGCCTTCGACTGAATGCGCCTGTTCGGGCTGCAGCGTCGCGTTGCCGTAGTACGGCGCGTACAGGTAGCCAAGCGGCGCCGCGGCGAACGCGCTCGACCAGCTGGCGATGAGCTTGTAGCCGCCGCCGAGCAGTCGGCCGTAGCCGAGATAGCCGGTGGCGTGTGCGCCGTAGCCGGAGACGAAGTCGTCGCGCACATTGAACTGCCACACGTTGGCGCCGACGCTGCCGTCGACGCCGGCGAACAGCGCCTGCGCATCGCGCGTGTAACTGGCGATCGAGCCAGTGGCCGAATCGATGCGCTGGCGCTGCGCCTCCAGGCCCGCGGTCGCCTTCCAGCCGCGCGGCAGATCGACGACGTTGCGCCACTGCAGCTGCTGGACACGGGTACGGTAGCTCAGCGCGTAGCCGAACGCGCTGTAGTTGGTGATCGCGTCGGTCGTCTGCTGCTGCGACAGGCTGAGGTGGCTGCTCCAGCCGGAAGCGAGCCGGCG
Source organism: Pseudomonadota bacterium (assembly GCA_021798395.1). Taxonomy (GTDB): domain Bacteria; phylum Pseudomonadota; class Gammaproteobacteria; order Burkholderiales; family Burkholderiaceae_C; genus Thiomonas_A. The sequence goes on along the minus strand of JAJZHS010000204.1, from coordinate 1,657 downwards.
GCGGGCGTACAGCTGGACCAGCTGCTGCGTGATGGCGCTGAGATTGGTGTCGGTCGGGCTGGCGTACGCCGTGCTGTCGTAGCTCACCCGGCCTTCGCTGCGCAGCACCCGAAGGCCGACCGCGCCGCCTCCGTCGAGCGCGTAGCGCAGCGCCAGGTTGGCGCCGTCGCTGCGCACGCCGTTGGCGTTGGGGTTCGCTTCCGGGTATTGCGCGGGATTGGCGGCGCTGATTCCCTGGCTGGTGTCGCGGCTGGCGCCGCCGTGCACGGTCAGCGCACCGAAGCGCTGGGTGGCCTCGGCGCTGGCGCCGAACGTGCCCTGGCTGCCTGCGCGCAGGCTCAACGCAGCGCGCGGACCGCCGCCGCGGGTGGTGATCAGCACCACGCCGCCGATCGCGCCGGAGCCGTAGATCGCCGAAACGTCGCCGCGGATCACCTCGACGCGCTCGATCTGAGCCGTGTCCAGGTTGGACAGATACGCCACGCCGGTTGTGTCCTGCGCGTTCAGCGGCACGCCGTCGAGCAGCACCAGCACGTCGGTGCCGCCGAAGCCGCGCACGAACACGCTCGACGACTGGCCGTCGCCGCCGTTGGTCGCCAACTGCACGCCGGCGACCTGCTGCAGCAGGGTGTCGACATGCGTCGCGCCGCTGGCGACGATCTGTGCGCGATCGATCACGCTGACGCTGGGCAAGGCGTCGGCCAGCGGCTGCGCGAACCCGGTCGCCGAGACGACCACCGGCGGCAGCGCCGTGTCCGGCGGAACCGCCTGGGCTGCGGCCGGCAGCGCAAGCAGCGCGCAGGCCCATGGGGCGCGCCGGGCAGCGGCACGCCATGTGTGCAAACGAACTTCGAACATCGGGATTCCCGTTGGAAGCGGGCGCCGCGCTCCCCCGCACGGCACACCGAAACCGAACACCGCGGTGCGGCGCCGACGGCGCGGGCACGGGCGCCGTGGCGGCGCCCCAGCGTGCCAGTTCCCCGGGCAGCACTGCGGTCTTCTCCTGTTGGCCGGTATCCGGGCTGGCGAACGTCCTTCCGGGCGCCTTCCCAGTGCGCCGTCGGCGGCACCAGTGGCACGAGCCCGGAGGGTGCGGGCATGAAGCGCACGCATCCGCCGACCGTTGCGGGGGCAGCACAGTTGCGGCGGGCAAGTGCCCGCCTGCTGTTTCCCGTTTAACCGCGCGACCGGAAGGCCGCAGCGGCACCAACCCGGCCATGGTAGCCGACGCCGCATGCGGCGCAAACGCCAGCGGCACACTGGATAGAATCGCACGCATGACATCCGCGACCCCTTCCGCACTGGATGCGCAGTTCGACGTTCTGGCCGAGAAGGTCGAGCGCCTGGCGCTGCGCCACGCCGAGTTGCGGCGCACCAACGGGCTGCTCGAGCAGCGGGTACGGCAACTCGAGAGCGAACGCGACGCGCTGCGCGCGCGCCTGGGCCAGGCGCGCATGCGCGTCGAGCGGCTGATCGAGCGGCTGCCACCGAGCGCGGACTCCACCGACGAGCAGCGATGAAGACCGCCACCATCGAAGTCAGCATCATGGGCCAGAGCTATGTGCTGGCGTGCGCCGAAAACGAGCAGGACGCCCTGCGCCAGGCCGTGGTCGAGGTCGACCGTGAAATGTGCAGCATTCGCGACCTCGGGCGAATC
>JAJZHS010000203.1 GCA_021798395.1 Pseudomonadota bacterium | reverse complement strand
CGCAGCAGCCGCGGCGCCAGCGCGCCGAGCGCGCCGCCGACCGCCAGCGGCATCACCGAGGTGCCGATCAACCAGGCCACGAACAGGCTCAGCATGGCGCGGGCGTCGCGCAACGGCGCATCAATATCGGAAATTGCATTGATCTGCGTCAGCCGCAGCTTCGCCGCCGGCTTCGTAAAATAGACCCATTGCCATGTTATTAGCTACTGTCGGCGTCAATCACCAAACCGCCCCGCTCGGGGTGCGCGAGCGTCTGGCTTTTTCGGCAGACGGGCTCAAGGAGGGCCTGCGCACGCTGCGCGATGCCTTGCTGGCGCGCCACGACGGCGCGGTCGAGACCGCGATCCTGTCGACCTGCAACCGCACCGAAATCTACTGCGCGGCGCCCGAAGATCCGCGTCAGGCGCTGGTCGACTGGCTCGCGCGCGAACGCGACCTGCGCACCGGCGAACTGCTCGAGCACAGCTACCGGCTGGTGCAGGACGGCACCGTGCGGCACGCCTTCCGCGTCGCCAGCGGGCTCGACTCGATGGTCCTCGGCGAACCTCAGATCCTCGGCCAGATGAAAGACGCGGTGCGCGCCGCGGCCGAGACCGGGACGCTGGGAAGCACCCTGGGGCAGATGTTCCAGCGCACGTTCGCGGTCGCCAAGGAAGTGCGTTCGACGACCGAGATCGGCGCGCATTCGGTCAGCATGGCAGCGGCCAGCGTCAAGCTGGCCGAGACGGTGTTCGAAAACCTGGCCGATTGCCGGGTGCTGTTCATCGGCGCCGGCGAAATGGTCGAACTGGTCGCCACCCACTTCGCGTCGCGCCGCCCGCGCCACATCGCCATCGCCAACCGCACGCTCGAACGCGGCGCGCACCTGGCGCGGCAGTTCGGCGGCGAGGCCATGCGCCTGGCCGACATGCCGCAACGCCTGGCCGAGTTCGACGTGGTCGTCAGTTCCACGGCCAGCACCCTGCCGATCGTCGGCCTGGGAGCTGCCGAACGCATGATCCGCCAGCGCCGGCACAAGCCGGTGGTGATGGTCGACCTGGCGGTTCCGCGCGACATCGAGCCCGAAGTCGGCGACCTGGCCGACGTCTACCTGTACACGGTCGACGACCTGACCGAACTGGTGCGCCACAACAGCGAAAAGCGGCTGGCCGCGGTCGAGCAGGCCGAATCGATCATCGAGACCGGGGTCGAGGGCTTCCTGCGCTGGATGGACAACCGCGAACAGGTTCCGTTGATCCTGCAGTTGCAGGAACGCAGCCGCGAATGGCAGGGCGCCGAGATCGAACGCGCGCGCCGGCAGCTGGCGCGCGGCGAGTCGGCCGACGCGGTGCTCGACATGCTGGCGCGCAACCTGTCGCAGAAATTCCTGCACAATGCGTTCGCAGCGCTGCACCACGGCGATGCGGCGCACCGCGAACAGGTCACGCGCGCGGTGCGCGGGCTGTTCCTGACCCCGCATCGCGGCTGCGGCGGCGACAATCAGTCCTAGTGTCCCGTTCCCTGGGGCGCACGCCAAGCGCCCCCAGTAGCCCGCGCGCGTCTGGCGCGCGCCTCCGATCGCTCCGATGAGTCCCACGCTGCGCGACAAGCTCGACGCCATGCTGCGTCGCCTGGAGGAAATCGACGCCCTGCTCGCCAGCGCCGACGCCGCGCGTTTGCGCGCGCTCGGCGTCGAGCGCGCCGAACTCGCGCCGGTGACGCAGCTGTACGGCGAACTGCGCGCCGCCGAGCAGACGCAGGTGCAGGCGCGCGCGCTGCTCGCCGACCCCGAGCTGCGCGCGCTGGCCCAGGAGGAACTCGAGGCGTCGACGCGGCGCCTCGCCGAACTCGACGTCGAACTGCAGCGCGCGCTGCTGCCGCGCGACCCCGACGACCGTCGCGCCGCGTTCCTCGAAGTACGCGCCGGAACGGGCGGCGAGGAATCGGCGCTGTTCGCGTCCGACCTGCTGCGCATGTACTCCCGCTACGCCGAGCGCCGCGGCTGGCGCAGCGAGGTCGTGAGCCACAGCGCCAGCGACCTCGGCGGCGTGCGCGAAGCAATCGTGCGGCTGTCCGGCGACGGCGTCTACGGCCGGCTGAAGTTCGAATCGGGCGGCCACCGGGTGCAGCGCGTCCCCGCCACCGAAGCGCAAGGGCGGACCCACACCAGCGCGGCGACCGTCGCGGTGCTGCCCGAGCCCGACGCGCAGGCCGCGGTGGCGCTGAACCCGGCCGAACTGCGCATCGACACCTTCCGTGCCAGCGGCGCCGGCGGCCAGCACATCAACAAGACCGACAGCGCGGTGCGCGTGACCCACCTGCCGACCGGCCTGGTCGTCGAGTGCCAGGACGATCGATCGCAGCACCGCAACAAAGCGCGCGCGCTCGAAGTCCTGGCGGCGCGGCTGCAGCAGCGCGTGCGCCAGCAGGCGCACGAACGCGAGGCCGCGCAGCGCCGCAGCCTGGTCGGCAGCGGCGACCGCTCCGACCGCATCCGCACCTACAACGTTCCGCAGGGCCGAGTCACCGACCACCGCATCAACCTGACGCTGTACCGCATCGACGCGATTCTCGACGGCGACCTCGACGAATTGCTCGACGCGCTGCACGCCGAGTACCAGGCCGAGCAGCTCGCCGCGCTCGGGCAGGCGTGACGCTGCGTGACTGGCTGGCCGGCTGCGCGCTGGCGCGCGTCGACGCGCTGGCGCTGCTGCGCGAACTCGCCGGGGTCGACCACGCCACGGTGCTGGCGCACCCGCAGCGCGTGCTCGACGCGGCGGCGCGGGCGCGGCTCGACGCCGCCGCGGCGCGGCTGCGTGGCGGCGAACCTCTGGCCTACGTTCTGGGCTGGCGCGAGTTCCACGGCCTGCGCTTCCAGGTCGACCCCGCGGTGCTGGTGCCGCGCCCCGAGACCGAACTGCTGGTCGATTTCGTGCTGCAGCGCTTTGCCGGCAACGACGCCCCGGCGCTGCTCGACCTGGGCACCGGAAGCGGCGCAGTCGCGCTCAGCCTGGCGTGCGCGCTGCCTCGCGCGCAGGTCTGGGCGGTCGACGCCAGCGAAGCGGCGTTGCGCGTCGCGCGGGCCAACGCGCGCGCGCTGCTGCCGCCTGCGCGCGCGCCGCTGCGGCTGCTGCGCGGAGACTGGTTCGCCGCCTTGCCCGACGACGCGCCCCGTTTCGATTGCATCGTCGCCAACCCGCCGTACGTCGCCGCCGGCGACCCGCACCTGCCCGCGCTGCGCCACGAGCCCAGACTGGCGCTGGTCGGCGCCGAGCCCAGCGCCGATGGGCTGACCGACCTGCGGCGCATCGTGCGCGACGCGCCGGCGCACCTGCGCCGCGGCGGCTGGCTGGCGCTGGAGCACGGCCACGACCAGGCGCGCGCGGTACGCACCTTGCTCGCCGCGCGGGGCCTGCGTGACGTGCACACTCTGAAGGACCTGGCCGGAATCGCCCGCGTCGGCGCCGCGCGTCTGGACGACGGCGCGATATCCCTGAACAACACGGTGCGAAACGGTCTTGGGCGGACCTCTTAAAATCGCGTTTGCGGCATGTGCCGCGCATCACCGCAAGCGAGGCATCCATGTCCGACGTTCTCCAGCGCATCGACCAGCTGGTCAAGTCCAACACCGTCGTCCTGTTCATGAAGGGGACGCCGCAGTTTCCGCAATGCGGCTTCTCCGGACGCGCGGTGCAGATCCTGAAAGCCTGCGGAGTGACCGACTACGCCAGCGTCAACGTGCTCACCGACGAGGAGGTCCGGCAGGGCGTCAAGAACTACGCGAACTGGCCGACGATTCCGCAGCTGTACGTCAACGGCGCCTTCGTCGGAGGCTCCGACATCATGATGGAGATGTACGAGAGCGGCGAACTGGCCGAGCTGCTGCGGCAGGAATGAACGGCGCATGCGCCTGATCGTCGGCATCACCGGAGCCACCGGAGCGGTCTACGGCGTGCAGCTGCTGCGCCAGCTGCGCCGCCTGGACGTCCGCACCCATCTGGTCGTCAGCTCCGCCGGCTGGCTCAGCATCAAGGCCGAGCTCGACCTCGGCCGCCGCGAGGTCGAGGCGCTGGCCGACGTGGTGCATCCGATCGGCGACGTCGCCGCGTGCATCGCCAGCGGTTCGTTCGCCCACGACGGAATGATCGTCGCGCCGTGTTCGATGAAATCGCTCGGCGCCATCGCCCACGGCCTGTCGGACAACCTGCTGACGCGCGCCGCCGACGTCTGCCTGAAAGAGCGCCGCCGCCTGCTGCTGATGGTGCGCGAGACGCCGCTGAACTTGGCGCACCTGCGCAACATGACCCTGGTGGCCGAAATGGGCGGCGTCGTGTTCCCGCCGCTGCCGGCGTTCTACCTGCGCCCGCAAAGCCTGGAGCAGATGGTCGAGCAGACTCTGGCGCGCGCGCTCGACCAGTTCGGAATTGCCCACGCACTCGCGCCGGCGTGGTCCGGCTGGCCGCCGGCGTCGCAGTGAGCCGCGGCGGCCCGGCGCGCCGCGCTCAGTCGCGCATCAGGTCCTCGATCTCCGCGATGGACTTCGGCGCCGCGGCCGTGATCACTTCGCAGGCGCCGGAGGCGTGCACCACCACGTCGTCCTCGATGCGGATGCCGATGTCGTGGAACGCCGCCGGCGCGTCGGCCGCGGCGCGCACGTACAGGCCGGGCTCGACGGTCAGCACCATGCCCGCGCGCAGCACCCGCGACGGCGCGCGCAGGGAGCCGTCGTCGCCGGCGACGACCGGCTCGCCCGGCTCGGCGTAGTCGCCGCAGTCGTGCACGTCCATGCCGATCCAGTGGCTGGTGCGGTGCATGTAGAAGCGCCGGTAAGCGCCGCTGGCGAGCACCGCGTCGACGTCGGGCGCCCGGTCGCGGTCGATCAGCCCGGTGTCGAGCAGGCCTTGCGCGAGCACGCGCAGCGCGGCGTCGTGCGGCGCGTCGAAACGCGCGCCGGCGCGGGTGGCGTCGAGCGCGGCCTGCTGCGCGGCGAGCACGATGGCGTAGAGCGCGCGCTGCGCGCCCTGGAAGCGGCCGTCGACCGGAAAGGTGCGGGTGATGTCGCTGGCGTAGCCGTCGAGTTCGCAGGCGGCGTCGATCAGGCACAGCTCGCCGGCGCGCAGCGGAGCGTCGCCGGCACGGTAGTGCAGGATGCAGGCGTTGGCTCCCGCGG
>JAJZHS010000202.1 GCA_021798395.1 Pseudomonadota bacterium | reverse complement strand
ACCCCGGCGCGCGCAGGGGCGCCGCGCACCGCCGACGGGAGCGCGGCGCGCACCGGTCAGAGCTTGCCGTACGAATGCAGCCCGGACAGGAACATGTTGACGCCGAGGAACGCGAACGTGGTAACCAGCAGCCCGGTCAGCGCCCACCAGGCCGCGACCTGGCCGCGCAGGCCCTTCATCAGGCGCATGTGCAGCCACGCCGCGTAGTTCAGCCAGACGATCAGCGCCCAGGTTTCCTTCGGATCCCAGCTCCAGTAGCCGCCCCAGGCCTGCGCCGCCCACAGCGCGCCGAGAATGGTCGCGATGGTGAAGAACGTGAAGCCGATCGCGATGCTCTTGTACATCACGTCGTCCATCACCTCGAGGCCCGGCAGGTGCGCGGCGATGCGCCGGCGGCCGCGCAGGATTCCGGCGACCGCAAGCGCCGAAATCCCGGCGAACACGCCCCAGTACTCGGAAACGCCGCCCTGACGGAACACCAGCGGCTCGAAGAACATGACGAACCCGATCAGCCACAGCGGAGCCAGCTTCCACCACACGGTCTGCTCGGCGTGCGCCTTGACCAGGTAGGCGAAGCCGATCATCGCCGCGATCGCGAAACTGCCGTAGCCGACGAAATTGGCCGGGACGTGCAGCTTCATCCACCAGCTCTGCAGCGCCGGGACCAGAGGCTGGATCGCGTAGGCGTCGCGCACCATGCTGTACCAGAGCAGGAAGCCGACCGCGGCGCTGACCACCAGCATCGCGAACGCGCCCATGCTGCGCGTGCGGTAGCGCTGTTCGAAATACAGGTACAGCGTCGTCGTCAGCCACGAGAACAGCACGAACACTTCATACAGGTTCGACAGCGGGATGTGGCCGACGTCGGCGCCGACCAGATAGCTCTCGTACCAGCGCATCATGGTGCCGATCAGCGCCATCGTCACGCCGACCCAGGCCAGCCGCGAAGCGAAGGTCTGCGCGAAGTTCGACTGCCAGCCGTTCGCGTCGCGCGCCCCTCCGGCGTCGCCGGTGAACATGCCGACCCAGTAAGTCGCGGTGCTGAGGAAGAACAGGAACGCCATCCAGACGATCGCCGTCTGGCTCGACAGCATGTACTTGAGGAAGAAGTTCTGCTCGCCGCGAGCCAGCACCGGGACGCCGCCCGGACCCTGGTACAGCCAGATGCCGAACAGCGACACAGCGGCGACCACCAGCGCCAGGTTCTTCAGCGCGGTCCAGCCCCAGCCCAGCAGCAGCAGCGTGGTGGTCGCGCCGAGGAAGATCAGCTTGACGTAATACGACATCTGCGACCCGAAACGGTTCAGCACGTAGGCGTCGCCGGCCGCGATGAAGGCCAGAAAGATCCAGTCGTACACGCTGCGGCGACGCAGGTAGGCGATCACGCCCGTCTGGCGCAACTCGGTCGTGTCGAACGTGTGCGTCTTGCTCGTCAGTTCCATCGTGGGTCCTCCGTGATGTCCCGATCACTGCGGCCGCGTCGCGGCCACATCCAGCGTCGCCGCGCGCAGCGCGACGAATTCCTTTTCGAAGTCCAGCGTGCGCCGGTTGGTGCTCATCGCCATCAGCGCGTGGCTGCCGCCGTCGGCGTCGCGCAGCAGGAACCAGCAGCGGCGCTCGCGTATGTACAGCATCGCGAACACGCCGAGGATCAGCAGCACGGCACCGCCATACACGATGATCGTTCCCGGCGCGCGCGCGACCTGGAACACGCTGGCCTGGACCTGCTTGAAACCGGCCAGCTGCAGGTACAGCGGCGCCGGATAGAAGGCGGCGTCGGACAGGGCGAGCACCGCGGCGTTGAAGTAGCGCTCGTCGGCCGCGTCGTCGCGCGGCGGCGGCAACCCGGCGTGCGCGCGCGACTGCGTCCAGAGCTGCCACAGCACGCCGTTGAGCACGCGCACGAACACGTCCGAGGCCTTGGTCATCTGGTCCTTCGGAACGCTGCGCTGGAGGAATTCTCCGAGCGCCGGCAAGCCGCCGGCGGATTTCACCAGAGGCTGGCCCGTCTTCGGGTCGCGCGGCAGGTCGCCGGCGAACAGGTCGAGCGTGCGCTCGGCGGTGGCCTCGAGCTGCCCCACCAGTTCAGGCCCGGCGCTGGCCGGCAGCGCCTGGCGGACGTAGGCGTCGACCGCGGCGCGGCGCGCGGCCGGATCGGCCAGCGCGGCGCGCAGCCGCATCCAGTCGTCGACCTTGCCGTCGGCGTCGGCCGGGATGCGCATGTAGCGGTATTGCCCGCCGACCTCGCTGCGCTCGCCGGCGACGAACATCGGCATGCCGTCGAGCCGGATCGGCAGCATGTAGTTGATGAACTGGTGCGCCTGGCCGGACGCGTCGCGCAGCTTGTAGACCACCGCCGGACCGACGTTGGTCAGCGTCTGGCCGGGGCCGTCGCGCACCGCGGCCCCCAGGTGGCGATCGATGCTGCCGAGCAGCCCGCCGGGGTGCGCCGCGGTCGTTCCGGAAGACAGGTTCTCGACGTTCATCAGGCGGAATCCGGTCAGTTCCAGGCGCAGGCTGTGGCGGCCGTTGCTGAGCTGGTGCGCGCTGCCGACGTCGCCGTCGATCGCCAGCGGCACGTCGCCGGCGCCGCGCATCGGCCACGCGCGCAGCTGCAGGTGCGAGCCGCCGTCGTCGAACCCGGACTGGAAGATCTTGACGCCGTCGACGGTCAGCGGTTCGTTGACCTTGATCGTCGCCGGCCAGGTCTTGCCGCTGCGGTGGTCGGTGATCAGCACGTCGCTTGCGAACAGCCGCGGCATTCCCGTCGAGTAGAACTTGACGATGAATTTCTTCAACTTGATGGTGAACGGCAGCGGCTGCAGCATCGACCCGTCGCCGAGGCTGACCACCGCGACGTCGGCGCTGCCGCCTTCGGGGATCGAGACGTTGCCGCGGTACGTCGGGTTGGCCGGCGACAGGATGTTGCGCGCCGGAACCTGGTCGAGCGCCATGTTCGTCGTCAGCAGCCGTTTGCCGGTCAGCGCCATCTGCAGCCGGATCACGACGTCGCCGTCGAACAGGCCGCCCAGGCAGATGAGCACGAACGCGGCATGGGCGAAGATGTAGCCGACGCGGCCGAGGCCGCCGACCTTCGCCGCGAGCAGGGTTTCGTCGTCGCGCTCGTGCCGCACCACGCGCCAGCCGCGCGCGCGCAGCGCGCCGCCGATGCGCGCGGCGGCGTCGGCGCGCGGCTGCGCCAGCTCGACCTCGGCCTTGTCGTGGAACGCGCGCAGGCCCTGCGCGCGCACCCCGGTCTTGAAACTGCGCAGGTCGGCGATGATCTTCGGCGTGTTGCGCACCAGGCACAGCGTGGTCGAGACGACCAGCACGGCCATGATCAGCAGGAACCACCAGGAACTGTAGACCTGGAACAGGCCGAGGCGATGGAACACCTCGGCCCAGAACGGCCCGAACTGGTCGATGTAGTTGTTCAGCGGCTCGCCCTGCTGGAGCACGGTGCCGATGATGCTGGCGATCGCGACGACGACGAGCAGGGCGATCGCGAAACGCATCGACGACAGCAGCTCGACCAGACTGCGCAGCGGCCGCGAGCCGCGCCGCAGCTGCAGGCCCGACGTGCTGAGATTGGTGACAGTGGACATGGATCGGAAGGCGGGACCGGGCACGCGCGGGGCTAGTCGCCGCGCGCCGCGTCGCGTGCATGCGGACACGACCGGCGATTTGAAACGAATGAATGACTATAGCAAACTGAAGCCATGCCATGCCGTGTTGCCGGAGGCAAAGCTGGTTGCCCGATGTTCATCGCGAAGCAAGCAGACATGGGGGCAGAGCGGGATGCACGGGTCGGATCGGAGCGAAGGAATAACATGCCGAATACTATCTTTATATAAGCCATGACGCATACATGGGATTCCACGGGTTCGCCCGACACCAGCGTCCTGCTGCAATCGGCGCGCTTTTGCATCACCGCGGCTGCCCTGCAGCAACTGCCGGCCGACGCGCTGCCCGAGGTCGCCTTCGTCGGCCGCTCCAATGCCGGCAAGTCCACGGCCATCAATGTGCTGTGCGGACAGCGGCGGCTGGCGTTCGCGTCGAAGACTCCGGGGCGCACCCAGCACGTCAACCTGTTCAGTGTCGGCCTCGGCGGCGCCGAGGTCGCGCGCCTGGCCGACCTGCCCGGCTACGGCTACGCCTCGGTGCCGCTGGCGACCAAGCAGCGCTGGGAGCGCTTCATCGCGCAGTACCTGGCGCAACGCCAGCAGCTCGTCGGTCTGGTGCTGATCGCCGACAGCCGCCTGGGCCTGACCGAGCTGGACTGGACCCTGCTCGGCTACGCGGCGCCGGCGGCGCTGCCGGTGCACGTGCTGCTGACCAAGGCCGACAAGCTGTCGCGCGCCCAGCAGACTGCCGCCGCGCGCGCGGTGCGCGATGCGTTGCAAGCGCGCGCCGCATCGCTGCGGCTGCAGGCGCCGGTGTCGGTGCAGCTGTTCTCGGCCACCCGCCGCGTCGGCCTGCGCGAGGCCAGCGCGCTGCTCGAGCAGTGGCTGCAGCCCGACGCCTGCGCGCCGCAGGACCAGCCCGCCGGCGCACCGAGCCAAGCGCCGCAAACATCGACATAGCGCGCGCAGCCGACGCGCGAGCGCCCGCGGCAGGCAACGTACCCATGACTGACAAATGTCACCATTTGAAATCTAGCTGCTTGCGAACGCGTTTGTAGCGCATACGCGGGAACAGAACGCCTTTCGACACATCTGACAAGGCATGCGGAAAGCAATGGCCGCGTCGCTCAACCCTGTCGAAAGGACCCTTCATGCCTGTCCCACTGTTTTCGAGGCGCGCGTCGCGCACGCCCCCTGCAGCGACCGCGGTGTCGCGCGCGGCCAGTTCGCGATGGCCCCTGGCCGGCCTTGCCTCTGTGCTGTTGTGCGGCGCGCTGGCGCCGCAGGCCGCAGGCGCCGAGGCCTTGATCAGGTGCGCGACAGACCTCGGCGTTCAGGCCGAGGAAGGAAAGCGCGGACGCTGAGAGCGTCCTGAGAATACTGTCTATTCATACAGTCGTGCAACGTCTTCAAGCCTTCAAGTTCGAGCTTCGACCGAACGGCCAGCAGCGACGCCAGATGCGGCGCTTTGCAGGGTCGTGCCGCGTCGTGTTCAACGAGGCGCTGGCGTTGCAGCGAGCCAACCA
>JAJZHS010000201.1 GCA_021798395.1 Pseudomonadota bacterium | reverse complement strand
GGTGCGCTGCCCGGCAGGCGGGCCGGGAAATGCGCCCGGCGCGGCCCGCTCATGCCCCCCCCGCACCCCTGGCCCCCGCCCCGCCCAGATCGGCGAAGCGGGTGCGGCTGGCTTCGAGCATCTGGTGGTGGGTGAGGTCGAGCTGCAGCGGGGTCAGCGCGGCGTAGCCCTGCGCGATGGCGTGGAAATCGGTCCCCGGCTGGTCGTCGAGCGCGTGGCCGGCGCCGCCGATCCAGTAGATCGGCTCGTCGCGCGGGTTGCGCTGCACGATCACCGGCTGGCTCGGGTGGCGCTTGCCCAGCCGCACGACCTGCACGCCGCGCAGTTCGGCGCGCGGCACGTTGGGCACGTTGAGGTTGTACAGCAGCCCCGGAGCCGGCGCGCGCAGCAGGTCGCCCGCCACCGCCACGGCGATGTCGACCGCCGTGTCGAGGTGCTCCCAGCCCTTGTCCACCAGCGATACGGCCAGCGCCGGCATGCCGAACAAGTAGCCTTCGGTGGCCGCGGCGACGGTGCCCGAGTAGATGGTGTCGTCGCCGAGGTTGGCACCGTTGTTGACGCCGCTGACGACGAGGTCGGGGCGGAAATCGAGCAGCCCGGTCAGCGCGATGTGCACGCAGTCCGACGGCGTGCCGTTGACGAAGCGGAAGCCGTTGGCGGCTTCGAACACCGACAGCGGACGGTTCAGCGTCAGCGCGTTCGACGCCGCGCTGGCGTTCTGTTCGGGGGCGACGACGGTCACTTCGGCGATGCGGCTCAGTCCGGCGTGCAGGGCCTGCAGTCCGGGAGCGAGGTAGCCATCGTCGTTGGCGAGGAGGATGCGCATAGCAGCGCATGTTATCGGCCCGGCCGCGCGCTGTCTCGCGCCGCGGCCGGGCCGCGCCTCAGGGTCGGCGCCCGCGGATGCGACCGCCATCGTTGAGCAGCATCGGCGTCCTGACCTCGATCGCCTCGCGGCCCGACAGCAGGCCGCCGCGATTGTCGATCTGCTGGCGCGCGTCGACACCGAGGAAGCGGTCGTCGCTGGACAGCGTGCCGTTGCGGTTGTCGATCCAGTCGGCGCTCAGCTCGGCGTCGCGCGTGCCCTCGATGGCGCCACCGTCGCTGTTGCGCACCGACACGCCGCGCAAGATCATCTCCCGGTTGGCCTTGATGCGCCCGGTGCGGTTATCCAGTTCGCGCCCTTCCCAGCGCAATTTGCCTTCGGTACTGATTCGTCCGGCCGCCGTGTTGGTCAGCGAGCCTTGCGGCGTACGCAGCGCAAGCTTCGCCTGCGTGTCGCCGCGGATCACGCCGCTGGAGTTGTCGATGCCCTGCGCGGCGTCGATGCGCAAGGCGCCGTCGGTGGCGTTGACGACCCCGCCGGCGTTGTCGAACCGGTGTCCCAGCCGCACCTGCAGCGCGGCTGCCGACAGGTGGCCGGCACGGTTGTGCAGGCTGCCGCCGAGATCGATGTCGGCGTCCTGGGCCGCGAGCACGCGCCCGGCCGCGTTGTCGAACTGCTCGCCGCGCAGGCGCAGCGCGCCGACGTCGAGCATGCCGCCGCGGTTGTCGATCTGCCGACCGTGCAGCGTCAATTGCCGGCGCGCGCGCAGCACGCCGCCGACATTGTCCACCGCGCCGGCGTGCAGCATCAGCTCGGGGGCCGCGAGCAGCCCCTGGTCGCGGTTGTCGAGGGTGTCGGCGTGCAGGTCCACCTGCTCGGCGGCGAGCACGTGGCCCAGACCGTTGCGCAGCAGCCCGACCCGCGCATCCATGTGGGTGCCGGCCTGGATGGTGCCGCGCTGGTTGTCGACGCGCTCGGCGCGCAGCTGCAGGCGCGATCCGCCCAGGGTGCCGGAGGCGTTGTGCACCTGCCGTGCCTGCACGCGCAGGTCGCCGGCGCCGGCATCGACGCGGCCGCCGACGTTGTCCAGCGTCGCCCCGGCGGCGTCGAGGTGCAGCCCGCCGTCGCCGGCGACCAGCTTGCCAGCGCCGTTGCGCAACAAGTGGCCGACGGCCACCCGCGCGCGCTGCTGCGACACGACCTCGCCACGGGTGTTGTCGAAACTGGTGCCCGCGGCCGCGTCCAGGGTGCGGGCGCCGCGCAGCTTGCCCTCGACATTGTCGAGCGCGCCTGCGACCTGCAGCTGCAGATCGCCCGGGGTGTGGATCTGGCCGAACAGATTGTCGAGACTGTGCGCGTCCAGCGTCAGGTGGTTGCCGGCGCCGATCGCGCCGCGCCGGTTGGACACCGCGCCGGCGCGCAGCTGCAGGTCGCGCTCGGCGTGCAGCGTGCCGCCGCTGTTGTCGATCAGCTTGGCGCGCAGCTGCACGTGCTCGCCCTGCAGCGCCCCGCCGGACGCGTTGTCCAGCGCGTTGCGCAGGCTCACGTCGAGTCGGCGGGCCGCGGTCCAGCTGCCGCCGACGTTGTCCAGCGAACCGGCGTCGACGCGCACGTCGCCGGCGCCGGCCCAGTGCGCCCCGCTGCCGAACACCGCGGTAGCGGCCTCGACGGCCAGCGTGCCGCCGGCGCGGATGCGCGCCTGGTCGGCGCGCACCGCGCTGGTGCTGCGCAGGTTCAGGTCGCCGCCGGCACGCACATGCACGCCGTCGAGGTCGATGCGGCTGCCGTCCAACTCGACCGCGCCGTGGCCATCGACGTCGCCACGCAACTCGACCAGGCCGTCGGCGCGCACGCGCAGCGCGTCGCCGCGGGCGTGCAGCGGCCCGGCGCTGCGCACGCCGGCACCCTGCTCGGTCACGATCAGCGCGATGCGCTGCGCCTGCAGCATCCCGCCGGTGCCGATGTCGAGCGCGAACTGCGGTGCCGGCTCGGCCGCCGCGACGGCCCCCACCACCGCGCCGTCGAGGCTCTGGTGCACGCGGCCCAGATACATCCGAAGCTCGTTGGCGCGCACGGCGCCGTCGATGTCGGCGCGACGCGCCAGCAGTTCGAGGCGGTCGATGCCGGCGGCGTCGAGCCCGTGCGCGCCGACGCGCAGCTCGCCGGCGTCGACCTGCAGCGCGCTCGGCGTGCCGTCGGCGCCGTGCAGCAAGCGGCCGGCGGCGAGCACGACGCGCCCGGCGTTGACCATGCCGCAGCCGTCGCAGACGACGCCGTCGGGGTTGGCCACGATCAGGTCGGCGCGCTGGCCGGCGATCTCGATCTGGCCGCGCAGTTGCGAGGCGCCGCGGCCGAGCACTTCGGTGACGATCAGCTGCGCGGCGCCTTGCGCCAGCGCCGGGTTGGCGGCGACGTCGCCGGCCAGCGCCGAGGCGGCCGGTTGCGCCGCGTTGTTGTTCAGCACCGCGCCGGCGGCGTCGACGTCGAAGCGCGCGAACGCGTTCAGCGACACACCGTTGGCGTCGGGCTTGACGATTTCGACGATCGGTGCCGCGGCGTCGACGCGCAACAGCGGGCGGTTGGCCTCGGGCGCCTGCGCCGCCGGCTCGATGGCGGCATGGGCCAGCGGCACCGCGGCGGCCAGCGCCAGCGCGGCGCGACGCAGATGCACGGGCGCGGTCGGTGTGCGGGAGGCGCGAAGGGTTGTGCGATGGGTTGTGAAAGTGGACTTGCTAGCGGGAGTCATGATCGATTCGGTCACTGAATGGAAAAGGGTCAGAAGGCATGCGCGGCGCCGGGGACGTCGCGCAGGGTCTCGGCGATGCTGTGCAGTTGCCCCAAGGGGACCTGCAACCGTCCGCCGCGGTTGTCGATTTCGCCGCCGGGCACGTCCACGCGCAGCAGCTCGCCGCGGCTCTTGATGCGCCCATCGGTGTTGTGCAGCAGCCGCTGCAGGCGCAGGGTGAGGTCGTCGCCGGCCTCGATGCGTCCGCCGGCGTTGTCGACGGCGCTGGCCTGGACCTGCAGCGCGCCGCGCGCGATCACCCGCCCGCCATGGTTGTGCAGTTCGCGCAGCCGCAGTTCGATGCGCTCGCCGAGCATCCGCGCGCGCGGGCCGTTGTGCAGCAGCGCCGCGTCGACGCCGAGCGCGCGCCCGGCGACGATGTCGCCGCCGGTGTTCTGCAGCTCGCCACCGCGCGCGCGCAGCTGCAGGGTGCCGTGCGGGGCCTCGATGCGACCGGCCAGGTTGTCCAGCGCACCGGCCACGTCGAGCCGCAGCGCGCTGCCGGCCTCGATCAGGCCGTAGGCATTGCGCAGCGCGCCGCCGATCTGCAGCGCGACGCCGTCGCCGGCGGCCAGCAGGCCGCTGTCGTTGCCGAGGTCGGCGTCGATGTCGAGCTGCAGCGCGCCGCCGGCGCGCAGCGCGCCGCCGTCGTTGTGCAACTGCGCGGCGTGCACGGTCAGCGCCTGCGCGGCGCGCAGCTCGCCGCGCGCGTTGCGCAGGGTCCCGGCGGCCAGCGTCGCCGCGCGGGCCTCGATGCGGCCGTCGGTGTTGTCCAGCTGCTGGGGCGCGTGCACCGTCAGCGGCCCGGCGGCGGCGATGCGACCGCCGGGATTGTCCACGCTCGGAACTTGCAGCGCCAGCGCGCCGTCGGCTTCGATCTGGCCGCCGTCGTTGCGCAGCGCGGCACCCTGCAGCACGGCGTCGGCCGCGCTGGCGATGCGTCCGGCCTCGTTGTGCAGGCCGCCGGCGGCCGCCAGCTGCAGCGTGCCGCTGGATTCGATGCTGGCGCCGCGGTTGTTGATCTCGGCGGCGCGCAGCTGCAGCGCGCCGCGGCTGCTGGCCAGCACGCCGCCGGCGTTGTCGACGCGCTCCGTGGCGTGCAGCCGCAGCTGGCCGGCATGCATGCGCCCGCCGTGGTTGACGACCGCTGCGTCGACGTCGACGCTCAGCGTGCCGCCGGCCTCGAGCTCGCTGCCGGCGCCGTTGTACACGGCATGCGCGCTGCGCAGCCGCAGGTCCTGCGCCGCGCGCAGCGTGCCGCCGGCGTTGCGCAGGCCGCCGACTTCGAGCCGCAGGTCGGCGCCGGCGTCCACAGTGCCGCTGTTGTGCAGCGCGTCGTCGACGCGCAGCGCCAGCGTGCGCCCGGCGTGCAGTTCGGCGATGCCGTTGCAGTCGCCGCTGCGCACGTCGACGCGCAGGTCGCGCCGCGCCTGCGCGCGCGCCAGCTGCAGGTCGCCAGCGACGTCGACCTGCAGGTCCTGCAGCTCGGCGTCGAGCCGGCCGCTGCTGCGCACGCCGGCGCCGGCCTCGGTGGCGATCAGCTCGATGCGCCCGGCGCTCAGCGCGCCCA
>JAJZHS010000200.1 GCA_021798395.1 Pseudomonadota bacterium | reverse complement strand
CTCGACCACGGTCAGACGCCGCGCGCGTTGCAGCAGCGGCAGGCTCAACGCGCCGAGCCCGGGGCCGATCTCGACCAGGTTCTGCCCGGGGCGCGGATCGATCGCTGCGACCAGCGCGTCGATCACTGCCGCGTCGCGCAGGAAATGCTGCCCGAAACGCTTGCGCAGCGTATGGCCGGCGATGCGCGTCGGCGCGCGGTGGTTCCGAGGCGCGCCGCTCATGCCGGGATGGCGCGCACGTTCAGGAATCCGGGTTCGGCAGGCGCACGTACGTGCGCGCGCGCACGTCCTGCACGAATTCGGCGAATTCCCGCTGCACCTTGCGCTGCAGCAGGATGTTGCGCGCCACCGCGCGCTGCTGGCGCGCGTCGAGCGCGTGTTCGCGGCGATCGACCAGCTGCAGCAGCACGCCCACGTCGGGAAGCGCGATCGGCGTGGACACCTGGCCCGGATTCAGGCGGTCGAGCGCCGTGTCCAGCGCCGGCGGGAGCTCGCCCGGGAGCACCCAGCCGATGTCGCCGCCCTTGCCCGCGCTGGCGATGGCCTGCGAGATTTCGCGCGCCTTCGCCGAAAAGGTCACCTTGCCTTCGAGCACCGCGTCGCGCACCTGCTGCAGTTCGTGCAGCACGCTGGCGCGCGGGTGCCCGGCGTCGATGCGCAGCACGATTTCGCGCACGTGCGCCTGCATGGTGGCGGCGGCCGCCGGGGCCTTCGCCTGCGGCGCGGCGACCAGCTGCAGGATGTGGAATCCGGCACCGCTGCGGATCACCTCGCTGACCTGGCCGGGTTGCAGGCCGCGGACCGCGTTGACGAACAGGCTGGGCCACTCGGACGCGTCGCGGGTGCCGAGCAGGCCGCCGTCGCGCGCCTCGGCGCCTTCGGAGTCGGCGCGCGCGACCTGCGCGAAGGCGTGGCCCTGGCGCAGCAGCGCCAGGGCGGCATCGATGCGCGCGCGCGCCGCTGCGACCTGGGCCGCGCTCGGGTGCGACGGCAGCGGGATGAAGATCTGCGCCAGCGTCAGCTTGCCCTGCGGCGCCTGTTGCTGGCGCGCCTGCTGCGCCAGGTAGTCGTCGACTTCCTGGTCGCTGACCGTCACCCGCGACGCGACGTCGCGCTGGCGCAGCCGCGCGATCAGGATCTCGCGCTCCAGCTGCTCCTTGTACTGGTTCCAGCTCAGGCCCTGGGCCTCGATCTGGCGGCGCAGCTCGGGGACGTCGAGCTTGAAGTTCTCCGCGGTCTGCTTCAAGGCCAGCTGCAGCGTGGCGTTGCCGACCTCGATTCCGCTTTCGCGCGCGAACTGCGCCAGCGCCAGCTGGTTGATCATGTCGTCGAGGACTTCGCTGCGCAGGGCCTTCATCGAGACCGCCGAGCCGCGCGCGGCCAGCTGCGCGGCCGCAGCGCGCACCCGCACCGCGAGGTCGTAGTCGGTGATGACCTGCTTGCCGACGACGGCCGCGATGCCGTCGCGGTCGGCCGGCATGGCGTCCTGCGGCGTCGCGCGCGCGCTCGCGCTGGGCGCGGCGGACGTCGAGGTCGACAGGCGCAGGCCCTGCGCGCCCGCGGTCGCTCCGAGCAGGATCAGCGCGAGCGCAGCGACGGGAAGGACTTTATTCGTAGTTCGCATAACGGCTCGGTGGGGACGTCGGTTGGTTCAGCAGTTGATATCCGGGAATATTTTGCTCCAGGGCGCTCAGCGGGTTGATTCCCAGCCTGGACAGGCCGGTGAGCTCGAGCTGGAACAGCACCCGCGTGGTCGCGGTGGCGGCGGTCAGCGCATTGCGCTGCAGGACGAATCGGGCGACCCAGCAACCGCCGTCGTACTCGAAGCCGAACAGGCTGTTGTTCAGCTGCTTGTCCTGGATGCTGTAATTGGCCTGGCCGACCGAATACCAGCGCCCCGACATGCGCCACTGCCACGCGGCGTTGACGTATTTGAGCGCGATCTGCGTCGCGGTGGCGCTCTGGATCTGGTAGGACACGCTCAGGGTGTGGAACGCGCTCGGGTGCCAGTATGCGCCGAACTGGCCCTGCACCAGCTGCGCGCCGCGCAGGTTGTAGTCGACGCCGGCGGTGGCGTTCCAGTGCGGGTCGAAGGCCACGCTGGCCAGCGCGAAGGTGTCGTTGAGACCCGACGGAACCGGCGCACCGGTCAGTGTGACGCGTTGCGCGCGCAGCAGCAGGCGTTGCGCCACGGTCAGGCGCGCGTACTCGGCGCCGGTTCGCGCGTCGAGCAGCCTGGTGGTGGCGCCGGCGGTCAGGTCGCTGGCGTCGGCGATGCGGTCGTTGCCCGAGAACAGGTTGTTGGTGTAGATCGACGCCAGATTCAGCCCGAGCGGGGCGCTGTCGAAGTTCGGCAGGTTCTGCTGTGCGCGGTACGGCGTGTACAGGTAATAAAGCCGCGGCTCAAGGGTCTGCGTCACGGCGTGTCCGAGCAGCGAGGTCGCGCGCTCGAACACCAGGCCTGAATCCAGGCTCAAGGTCGGCAGCACCCGCGTGGCGTCCTCGGAACCGTTGGCCATCGGCGAGTCGGTGCGGTAGCGCGTGGCGCGCAGCGTCAGCTGCGGGGTGAAGAATCCTTGCGGAACGATGAACGGTACGCGCAGGCTCGGATTGACGTAGACCCGATCGCCCGAAAGCAGCCCGGCGGTCGGGGTGGTGAAGCGCGCGGCTTCGGTGGAGACGCGCCACTGCACCGGGTCCGTGGAGCTGCTGTGCCACCGGCCGTCGAGCTGCGGCTGGATGTTGTACGGCGCGGTGATCGGAGAAATCGTGCTTTGCAGGGTTTGCCAGCGGTTGAACCCCAGCTGGAGGTAGCCGTGGCGCTGGTTCCAGGTCATTTGCCCCTGCTGCGGCAGGGTCCGGTTGGCGCCGATCACCGGATCGACCGTGCCGAAGTCCTGCCACCAGTTGTTGTCCGACACCCGCTGCAGATTCAAGCTGTAGTTCCACTGCGGAGCCAGCACGCCCTGCTGCTGCAGCACGGCGGCCCAGCGCTGCGCGCCGCCCGCGGCGCGATCGTCCGGAATGTCGTCGAGCAGCGCGGTGCCGGAGCCGTCGGGGCGCAGCCAGCGCACCTCGGCGCTGCCCATCAGCCCGCGGCGCAGCAGCAGCCGCGGCGTCAGCGTGGCGTCGTAGTTCGGCGCGATGTTCCAGTAGTAGGGCTGCGCGTACTCGAAGCCGTTGCGGCTGTCCAGGCCGATGGTCGGCGGCAGCAGCCCGGACTTGCGCGCGTCGGTCAGCGGAAAGCTGGCGTACGGCAGCGGCAGGATCGTGACGCCCTTGAAGCGCACCTTGCCGTCGTGCGCGACGCCGGTGTTGTCGGCGAAGTCCAGATCGAGGTCGCGGGCCTGCAGCACCCAGTCCAGCGGGCTCGCGGTGCATGTGGTGTAGTCGGCGTCGGCCGCGCGCACGTGCTGCGGACCGAGGAAGCGCACGTCGCTGGCGTGGCCGCGGCCGCCGGTGCGGGCGAAGCTGTAGTCGACCGACGGCATGCTGCCGGTCTCGGTGTCGAGGTTCAGCTTCGCGCTGGGGCCTCGGTACAGGTTGCCGTCGCGCAGGATGCGCACGTCGCCGCGCGCGCGCACTTCGGAGCTGACCAGGTCGTCGTGCAGCCAGTCGGCTTTCACCACCACGCTGTGCCGGCGCAGCGCGACGTCGCCGCTGGCCTGCACCTCGATGTCCTGCTGGCCGCTGATGCTGTCGGCGCGAATGAACAGCGGCTCGAGGATCTGCACCTGCGGGTCCAGGCGCTGCAGCAGGCCGGAGCTGGCGCGCAGCCGCAGCCCGGCGTCGGCGCGTGCGGCGGAGGCAGCGGCGAGTCCGATCAGCGCTGCGAGCAGGCGCAAGGGCGGGCGGTGGGTGGGCATGGACATCGGCGGTGCGGCAAAACGGCGTCGGAGCGTCGGCCCGAACCCGAGCGGGCGCCGCAGCCTAGAATTTCGGCACGATTATAGGAAGCGACCCCAGGGAGGCCCGATGCCAGGCGACGCGCTTTGTCCAAACCCCGCCGTCACCGACGCGCGCGTGCAGGCGCTGCGCGGCTGGCTGGCCGAGGCTCCAGGCGGCGTCGCCGCCGACGCCGCGAGCCTGCGCGCGGCGTCCAGCGACGCCAGTTTCCGGCGCTACTTCCGGGTCGCCGCGCGGCAGCCGGCAAGCTGCATCGTGATGGACGCGCCGCCGCCGCACGAGGACATCGCGCCGTTCCTGCGTGTCGCCGCGCTGTTGCGCGGCGGCGGCGTGCGCGCCCCCGAGGTGTACGCGGCCGACGCGCGGCAGGGCTTCGCGCTGCTCTCCGACTTCGGCGACACGACGTATCTGCAGGCGCTGCAGACGGCGCGTGCGGCCGGCGACGCGCGCGCCGTCGATGCGCTGATGCGGCGGGCATTGGCCACGCTGGTCCGGCTGCAGCGCATCGATGCGGACTCGGTTCCGCGCTACGACGAGGCGCTGCTGCGGCGTGAACTCGACCTGTTCCCGCAGTGGTACGTCGCGCGCCACCTGGGAATCGACCCCGACCCCGCTGCGCAGGAGGCGCTGCGCCAGGTGTTCGCCTCCCTGCTGGCGAACAATCTGGCGCAGCCGACGGTGCTCGTGCACCGCGATTTCCACAGCCGCAACCTGATGGTTCCGCCCGGCGACGACGACGCCCCCGGCGTGCTCGATTTCCAGGACGCCGTGCGCGGGCCGCTGAGCTACGACCTGGTCTCGCTGCTGCGCGACGCGTACATCGACTGGCCCGAGGAGCAGCAGATCGACTGGGCGGTGCGCTACTGGGAGGCGGCGCGCGCGGCCGGCTTGCCGGTGCCCGCCGATTTCGGCGACTTCTATCGCGACTTCGAATGGATGGGGCTGCAGCGTCAGCTCAAGGTGCTGGGCATCTTCGCCCGCCTGCACCACCGCGACGGCAAGGCGCAGTACCTCGCCGACCTGCCCCGGGTGTGGGACTACGCGCGCGCGGTGTCCGCGCGCTACGCAGCGCTCGCGCCGCTGGCGCGGCTGTTCGACCGCCTGCAGGGCGTGCGCGCGCAGGTCGCGTACACCTTCTGATGCGCGCGCTGCTCCTCGCCGCCGGACGGGGCCAGCGCATGCGCCCGCTGTCCGACGACTGCCCCAAGCCGCTGCTCGAGCTCGCCGGCAAGCCGCTGCTGGTCTGGCAGATCGAGCGGCTGCGCGACTCCGGCATCACCGAGCTGGTGGTCAACCTGGGCTGG
>JAJZHS010000199.1 GCA_021798395.1 Pseudomonadota bacterium | reverse complement strand
ACGCCGGAGCGCGCGCCGCGTCGTCGTAACTGACCAACTCCCAAGCCCCGGGGTCGGCCTGCAAGGCGCGCAGCAGCGCGTTGTTCAGCGCGTGGCCGCTGCGAAACGCGCTGTAGGCGCCGACGATCGGGTGGCCGACGACGTAAAGGTCGCCGATCGCGTCGAGCATCTTGTGCTTGACGAATTCGGCGTCGTAGCGCAGCCCTTCCTGGTTCAGGACCCGCGACTCGTCCATCACGATCGCGTTCTCCATGCTGCCGCCCTGCGCCAGTCCGAGTTCGCGCATGGCGTCGAAGTCGCGCATGAAACCGAAGGTTCGCGCACGGGCGATTTCGCGCACGTAGGCCTGCATCGAGAACTCGAAACGGAAGTCCTGCGCAGTCTGGTCGATCGCCGGGTGGTCGAATTCGATGGCGAAGTCCAGGCGGAAACCGTCGTACGGGTCGAGCCGGGCCCATTTCTCGCCATCGCGCTCGTGCACGCGCACCTCGACCGGCTTGCGCACCCGCACGAAGCGCCTCGGCGTGTCCTGCTCGACGACCCCGGCCGACTGCAGCAGGTAGACGAAGCTCGACGCCGAGCCGTCGAGGATTGGAATTTCCTCGGCGTCGACGTCGATGACCAGATTGTCCAGGCCCAGGCCGCAGCACGCCGACAGCAGGTGCTCGACGGTGTGGATCTTGGCGCCGCCGGCGCCCAGCGTGGTCGCCATGCGGGTGTCGACGACGGCTTCGGGCCGCAGCGCGATGACCACCGGCTGCGGCAGGTCGACGCGGCGCAGCACGATTCCGCTATCGGGAGGCGCCGGGTGCAGCGTCAGTTCGACCCGCTCGCTGCTGTGCAAGCCGACGCCCACGGCGCGATTGGTCGAACGAATCGAACGTTGCGCGATCATATAGGACGCGTATTTTAGGGTTTCGCCTCCGTCGCTGCTTCGCGCCGGAGCGCGCGGGAGGTGATGCGCGCGCGCCGGCGACGAGACTCCCGCCGCGGCAGGTCGGCGGGAGTGGCTGCCCACCCGGGCTGGTGGCAACCGGCCGCGCCGGGCTGACGTGCAGCGGCGCGGGCAGAGGCGGAAGTGTGCTGCGCGGAGCCGGCGCCTCAATCGGCCTGCTTGCGCAGGAAAGCCGGGATCTCCATTTCCTCCATGCCGCTTTGCATCAGCGCGCTGACGTGCGCCGAAGGCGCGCCGCCGCGCGGGTTGCGCCAGATGGCCGGGATCTGGCTGGGCTCGATTCCCGGGCCGATGCCCTGCGGCGCGCCGATCGGCGCCGCGTCGGTTCCGGTGCGCAGCACGGTCAGCTGCGGCTGCGCCTTGGCCGCCGCGCGCGCCTTCGACAGCCCGGTGGCAAGCACGGTCACGCGCAGCGCGTCGCCCATTCCCGGGTCGTTGACGGTGCCGAAAATGATGTGCGCATCGGGCGCGGCGTAGGCGCGGATGGCGTTCATCGCTTCGCGCGTTTCGGACAGTTTCAGCGAGTCGTCGGCGGTGATGTTGACCAGCACGCCCTTGGCCCCCGACAGGTCGACGCCGTCGAGCAGCGGGCAGACCACGGCCTGCTCGGCGGCCAGCCGCGCGCGGTCCGCGCCGCTGGCCACCGCGGTGCCCATCATCGCCTTGCCCGGCTCGCCCATCACCGTCTTCACGTCCTCGAAGTCGGCGTTGATCAGGCCGGGGACGTTGATGATCTCGGCGATTCCGCCGGTGGCGTTCTTCAACACGTCGTTGGCCTTGGCGAAAGCCTCCTTCTGCGAAATGTCGTCGCCGTAAACCTCGAGCAGCTTTTCGTTCAGCACGACGATCAGCGAGTCGACGTTCTTCTCCAGATCCTCCAGCCCCTGGTCGGCGTGCGCCAGCCGCTTCGAGCCCTCGAACTCGAACGGCTTGGTCACCACGGCGACGGTCAGGATGCCCATTTCGCGCGCGATGCGCGCCACCACCGGCGCGGCGCCGGTGCCGGTGCCGCCGCCCATTCCGGCGGTGATGAACAGCATGTGCGCGCCTGTCAGCATGTCGCGGATCTGCGCCTGCGCCTGCTCGGCCGCGTCGCGCCCGACCTGCGGCTTGCCGCCCGCGCCCAGCCCGGTGCGGCCGAGCTGCACGAAACGCGTCGACGTCGAACGCTGCAGCGCCTGCGCGTCGGTGTTGGCGCAGATGAACTCCACGCCCTTGACCCCGCTGCTGATCATGTGCTCGACGGCGTTGCCGCCGCCGCCGCCAACGCCGATCACCTTGATGTTGGTCCCGCTGTTGAAGCCGCTTCCGGCATCCTCGATCATTTCAAAAGCCATCATCCACCTCCGTCGTCAATGCCACGGGACTCGCGTCCCACCCTTGTCCACCCGCGACCTGCCGAGACCGCGGGTCCGTCGAAATCCAGTCAGAAATTGCCCGCGAACCAGTCGCGCACCCGCGCCAGCAGGGTGCCGGCGCCGCCGGCCTTCTGCGCGATGCGCGCGCCGCGCTGGCGCTGCGTCTGCGCCTCCACCAGCAAGCCCATCGCGGTCGCGTTGCGCGGGCTGCGCACCATGTCGGCCAGCGGACCGCTGTACTGCGGCAGCCCCAGCCGCACCGGCTTGAGAAAAATGTCCTCGCCGAGCTCGAGCATTCCGGGCATGCGCGCCGCGCCTCCGGTCAGCACCACGCCCGACGACAGCACCTCTTCGTAGCCGGAGTCGCGCACCACCTGCTGCACCAGCGAGAAGATTTCCTCGACGCGCGGCTCGATGACGCCGGCCAGCGCCTGCCGCGACAGCATGCGCGGGCCGCGGTCGCCCAGCCCGGGGACCTCGAGCTGCTCGTCGACTCCGGCCAGCAGCTGCTTGGCCACGCCGTGCTCGATCTTGATGTCCTCGGCGTCCTTGGTCGGCGTGCGCAGCGCCATGGCGATGTCGCTGGTGATCAGCTCGCCGGCGATCGGGATGATCGCGGTGTGGCGGATCGAGCCGCCGGTGTAGATCGCCACGTCGGTCACCCCGGCGCCGACGTCGACCAGCACCACGCCGAGCTCCTTTTCGTCGTCGGTCAGCACGGCGTGGCTCGACGCCAGCGGGTGCAGCACCACCGAGTCGACTTCCAGGCCGCAGCGGCGCACGCACTTGATTACGTTCTCGGCCGCGGTCTGCGCGCCGGTGACGATGTGCACCTTGGTCTCGAGCCGGATTCCGCTCATGCCCACCGGCTGCTTGACCTCCTGGCCGTCGATGATGAATTCCTGCGGTTCGACCAGCAGCAGCCGCTGGTCGGTCGGGATGTTCACCGCCTTGGCCGTCTCGATCACCCGCAGCACGTCGTTCTGCGACACCTCGCGGTCCTTGATCGCCACCATGCCTTCGGAATTCTGGCCGCGGATGTGGCTGCCGGTGATTCCGGTGATGACGTGGCTGATGCGGCAATCGGCCATCAGCTCGGCTTCCTTCAGCGCGGCCTGGATCGACTGCACCGTGGCCTCGATGTCGACCACCACGCCGCGGCGCATGCCGGCGGTGTTGGACTGCCCCATGCCGACGACCTTCAGCGTCGCCGCCGGGTTGTCCGCCTGCGGCAGGATTTCGGCGACCATCGCCAGCACCTTCGAGGTGCCGATGTCGAGCCCCACCACCACATCCTTGTAGTCCTTGGCCATTTACCGCGCTCCCGTCGCGCCCGTGCGTTGTTGTCGTTGCCGCCGGGGCCCGTGCCCCCCCTTGTGCGCGTCCGCGCCGGCGGTCTTCGCCGCCGCCTCGTCGCCCTGCAGTTGCACCGCGAACCCGTTGGCGTAGCGCAGGTCGGCGCTGACGATGGGCCTGCCGTAGCGCTGCTGCACCTCCGCCACGAGGGCGACGAAGCGCTGCAGCCGCGCCGCGAAGGCGGTCGCGTCGGCTGCGCTGCCCAGTTCCAGCCGCGGGCCGCCGTCGACCTGGACCCGCCATTCGCCCTCGGGGCCGAGGTCCAGCGCCGCGGCCCGCCAGTGCAGCGGCGCCAGCGCGGCGTCGACCTGGTGCAGCATGGCCAGAACCTGCGCGCTGCTTCCCGGCGGGCCGTCGAGCCGCGGCAGCCAGGTGCCCTGCACTTCGCCGAGATTGGCGTCGAACAGGCTGCCCGCGGTGTTCACGAGCTGGGCGTCGGCGCCGCTGCCCCACACCGCGGCTGGTTGCTGCGCCTGCAAGGTGACCAGCAGCGACAGCGGCCACACCCGCTGCACCACCGCCACATGCACCCACGGCACGCGCGCGAAGGCCTGCTGCGCATGCGCCAGATCGACCGTGAACCAGTTGCCGCGCAAATGCGGCAGTGCCTGGGTGCGCAACGCGCTGGCGCTGATGTGCTGCAGGCTGCCCTGCACCCGCACCTCGCGGATGGCCCACATCGGCCTGGAGATCACCCAGTTTCCGGCGACGAACAGCGCGCCGCAGGCGAACAGCCACAGCAATGCGCGGCTGGTGAAGTCCATCAGCCGCACGTCGAGCGGGATGTCGCGCCGCGTCATCGACCGCCTCCGTCGAGCCGCGCGTCGGCCAGCACCCGCAGGCACAGATCCTCGTAATCCATGCCCGCCGCGCGCGCCGCCATCGGCACCAGCGAATGTCCGGTCATGCCGGGGCTGGTGTTCATCTCCAGCAGGAAGGGCATTCGGTCGGTGGCGCGGATCATGACGTCGGCGCGCCCCCAGCCGCGGCAACCCAGCGCGCGGTAGCTGGCCAGCGCCAGATCCTGGATCGCGCGCTCCTCGGCCTCGGGCAGTCCACTCGGGCACAGGTAGCGCGTGTCGTCGCTGTAGTACTTGTGTTCGAAGTCGTAGTTGCCGCCGGGCGCCTGGATGCGGATCAGCGGCAGCGCGCGCGCGCCGTCGCCCTCGCCGAGCAGCGCACAGGTCACTTCCTCGCCGGCGATGAAGGCTTCGGCCAGCACGGCGGCGTCGAAGCGCGCGGCCTCGGCGAACGCCGCCGCCACCTGGGAACGGTCGTCGGCGCGCGCCAGGCCCAGCGTCGAGCCTTCGTGCACGGCCTTGAACATCACCGGCAGGCCGATCGCGTCGACCGCGTCCAGCGCCGCGGCGAGGTCGCGCACCAGCCGCCACGGCGGCGTCGGCAAGCCGTCGCACTGCCACAACCGCTTGGTCATGTGCTTGTCCAGCGCCAGCGCCGACGCCAGCACGCCGGGGCCGGTGTAGGGGATGCCGAGCAGTTCGAGCATGCGCTGCACGGTGCCGTCCTCGCCGCCGCGGCCGTGCAG
>JAJZHS010000198.1 GCA_021798395.1 Pseudomonadota bacterium | reverse complement strand
CCGGCGCCGGCGCAGCCCGTGGCCGCCGGCGGCGACAGCGCGCGCATCGGCGCCGCGCTGGCCACCGGAAGCCTGCTGCGCATCGTTCCGATGTTCCTGCTGTTCGGCCTGCTGCTCGCGTTCACGCCGTGCGTGCTGCCGATGATTCCGATCCTTTCCAGCATCATCGTCGGCCACGGCGAACGCGTGTCGCGCCGGCGCGGCTTCGCGCTGGCGCTGAGCTACGCGCTGGGCATGGCGCTGGTCTACACCGCGTTCGGCGTCGCCGCCGGCCTGCTCGGCGAGGGCCTGGCCGCGGCGCTGCAGAACCCGTGGGTGCTGTCGGCGTTCGCCGCGCTGCTGGTGCTGCTGTCGCTGTCGATGTTCGGCTTCTACGAACTGCAGGTTCCGGCCGCGCTGCAAAGCCGGCTGTCGGCGCGCTCGGGCAGCCTGCAGGGCGGCGCCTTCGTCGGCGTGTTCCTGATGGGCGGCATCTCGGCGCTGATCGTCGGCCCGTGCGTGGCCGCGCCGCTGGCCGGCGCGCTGCTGTACATCGGCCAGACCGGCAATGCCGTCGTCGGCGGCGTGGCGTTGTTCGCGCTGGCCATGGGCATGAGCGCTCCGCTTCTCGTCGTCGGCGTGGGCGCCGGCGCGCTGCTGCCGCGCGCCGGGGCGTGGATGAACGGCGTCAAGGCGTTCTTCGGCGTCGCGCTGCTGGCCACCGCGCTGTACATGGTCGGCCCGGTGCTTCCCGCCTGGCTGGTCATGCTGGCGTGGGCGGCCCTGCTCATCGTCAGCGCCAGTTTCCTGCACGTGTTCGACCGCCTGCCCGATCCGGCCAGCGGCTGGCAGCGGCTGTTCAAGGGCGTCGGCGTGCTGCTCGCGCTGGCCGGCGCGGCGCTGGTCGTCGGCCTGGCCGCCGGCAACCGCAACCTGCTGCAGCCGCTGCAGGGACTGGGCGGCGGCGCGGTCGCGCGCGAAGCGTCGGCGGCGCGCTTCACCCGCGTTCCCGACCTGGCCGCGCTCGACCGCGCCGTGGCCGCCAGCACGCGGCCGGTGATGCTCGACTTCTACGCCGACTGGTGCGTGTCGTGCAAGGAGCTCGAGCACGAGACGTTCCCCGACCCGCGGGTGGCCGCGCGCATGGCCGCGATGACCCTGCTGCAGGCCGACGTGACGTCCGACAGCGCGGCCGACAAGGCGCTGCTCAAGCGCTTTTCGCTGTTCGGACCCCCGGGGATCATCTTCTTCCGCGACGGCCGCGAGGTCGGCCGCGTCGTCGGCTACGAGGACGCTGCGGCGATGCTGCGTTCGATGCGGCGCGCCGGCGTCTGACGCGTCCGCGCGCGCTTCAGGCCGCCGCCGGCTCGACCTCGACCAGGCAGTCGTAGAAGCACGCGCCGCCGCCCAGGTCGGCCGGGCGCTGGTGGGTCAGTTCGTTGACGTTGACGCCGCCGGCCGACAGCTTGCGCCACCACACGCCGAAGCCCACCACCAGCCCGGCGCGGGTGCGGTCGCTGAGCGCGCAGCGCACCGGATAGCTGCCGCGGTCGTTGAAGCAGCGCACCATGGCGCCGTCGGCGATTCCGCGCGCCGCGGCGTCTTGCGGGTGCAGCAGCAGCAGCGGCTCGCGCTCGCGCGCGCGCAAGGCGTCGACGTTGACGAAGCTCGAGTTCAGGAAGTTGCGCGCCGGCGGCGAAATCATCGCCAGCGGGTAGCTCGCGGCGCGTTCAGGATCGGCTTCCGCGCATTCGTACGGCAGCACCACCGCGGGCAGCGGGTCGCGGCCCGCCGCCGCTTCGCCGGCGCTGAAGAATTCGCAGCGCCCCGAAGGCGTCGGGAATCCGCCTTCGGCGAACGGCGCCGTCGCGTCGTGCAGCCGCGCCCAGCCGTCGCGGCGCAGCCGCGCGAAGTCGATTCCGGAGTTGCGCGGGTCGCGCGCGTCGATCGCCTGCGCGGCGATGGTGGCGTCGCTGTCGGCGAAGCACGGCTCGTCGAAGCCCATCCTGGCGGCCAGTTCGCGGAACACCCAGGTGTTCGGGCGCGCTTCGCCCAGCGGGGCGATGGCCGGGTTGTTCGCCAGCCAGTAGCGGTGGCCGTAGGCCTTGTGCACGTCGACGTGCTCGAGCTGGGTCGTCGCCGGCAACACGTAGTCGGCGTAGTCGGCGGTGTCGGTCTGGAACTGTTCCAGAACCACGGTGAACAGATCCTCGCGCGCCAACCCGCGCGCCACGCGCGAAGAATCGGGCGCCACCGCCATCGGGTTGCTGTTGTACACCACCAGCGAGTCGACGCGCGGTCCGAACGTGGCGTCGCCCGGATGCAGAAGCGCGTCGCCGAGCGCCGACATGTTGATGCTGCGCGGCCGCCGCGCGCCGAGCAGGTCCGGGCGCTCGAGCGCGGCCTGGTCGACGCCGAAATGCCCCGAGCTCGACAGCAGCAGCCCGCCGGAGGCGTGGCGCCAGGATCCGGTCAGCGCGGGCAGGCAGGCGATCGCGCGCATCGCGTTGCCGCCGCCGTGCACCCGCTGCAGCCCGTAGTTGGCGCGGATCGCCGCCGGCGCGACGCGCGCGTAGTCGTGCGCCAGCTCGGCGATCTGCGCCGCCGCAACGCCGCACAGCGCCGCGGCGCGCTCCAGCGGCCACTCCGCGGCACGCGCGCGCAGCTGCGCGAAGCCCACGGTGTGGCGCGCGATGTAGTCGTGGTCGACCCAGTCATGGCGAATCAGCTCGTGCATCAACGCGTACGCCAGCGCCGCGTCGGTGCCGGGGCGCAGCTGGATGTGGGCGTGGCACTTTTCCGCCGTGTCGTTGCGCCACGGATCGATGCACCACAGCTTCGCCCCGGCGCGCTTGGCCTGTTGCGCGAAGCTCCAGAAATGCAGATTGCTGGTGATGCTGTTGCTGCCCCAGATCACGATCAGCCGGCTGTGCGCGAACTGCTCGACGTCGGTGCCGCGCGCGCCGCCCAGCACCAGCCGCAGCCCGCTGGCTCCGGCGCTGGCGCAGATGGTGCGGTCGAGCAGGCTGGCGCCGAGGCGGTGGAAAAAGCGTGCCGCCATGCTCTCGCCCTGCACCAGTCCCATGGTTCCGGCGTAGCTGTACGGCAGCACGGCCTGCGGGTCGCGCGCGGCGATGGCGCCCAGCCGCGTGGCGATCGCGTCGAGCGCTTCGTTCCAGCCGACACGCTCGAAACGGCCCGTGCCCTTGGGGCCGACGCGCCTGAGCGGATGCAGCAGCCGGTCGCGGTGGTAGGTGCGCTCGGTGTAGCGCGCGACCTTGGCGCACAGCACCCCGGCGGTCGTCGGGTGGTCCGGATCGCCGCGCACCGCTTCGGCAACGCCGTCGCGGACCGTAACCAGCATCGCGCAGGTATCGGGGCAGTCGTGCGGGCAGGCGGCGCGCACCGTATGGGTCGGCATGGAGGGGTGGCGGGTCGCGCGCGGCGCGCGACGACGCGCGAGTCAGTGCGGAGCGCCAGGATACCAGCGCCGCGCCTGCGCCGCGCGCGCCGCCGCGGATAAGCGCACAATCGACCCCGGAGACACTGCACGCCCGGGCACCACGGGCCCAAGACCATGCCGATCCTCGAGGCCATCGCGCAGCGGGCTGCGCAATTCGGCGCCATTCGGCGCGACCTGCATGCCCATCCGGAACTGTGTTTCGAGGAAACGCGCACTGCCGGGCGTGTCGCCGAACTGCTGCGCGAATGGGGCGTCGCGGTGCACGAGGGACTCGGTCGCACCGGGGTCGTCGGCGTCATCGACGGCAGCCTCGGCCCCGGTCGCAGCGTCGGGCTGCGCGCCGACATGGACGCGTTGCCGATCACCGAGAAGAACACCTTCGCCCACGCCAGCCGCCACGCCGGGCGCATGCACGCCTGCGGCCACGACGGCCACACCGCGATGCTGCTGGCGGCCGCCGAGCACCTGGCACGCACGCGCGACTTCGCCGGCCGCGTGGTATGCATCTTCCAGCCCGCGGAGGAGGGCGGAGGCGGCGCGCGCGACATGATCAAGGACGGGCTGTTCGCGCGTTTTCCGGTCGACGCCGTGTTCGGGCTGCACAACTGGCCCGGGATTCCGGCGGGGCACTTCGCGCTGCGCAGCGGCCCGGTGATGGCGTCGAGCAACGAATTCCGCATCGTCGTGCGCGGCAAGGGCAGCCACGCCGCGATGCCGCATCTGGCGCAGGACCCGATTCCGGTGGCGTGCCAGATCGTGCAGGCGTTCCAGACCATCATCAGCCGCAACGCCAACCCGCAGGAGGCCGGAGTCGTCTCGGTGACGATGATCCACGCCGGCGAAGCGACCAATGTGGTTCCCGACAGCGTCACTCTCGAAGGCACCGTGCGCACCTTCAGCGACGCCCTGCTCGACTTGATCGAACTCCGCATGCGCGAGCTGGCCACCCACACCGCGGCGGCTTTCGGCGCGCACTGCGACATCGCGTTCGTGCGCAACTACCCGCCCACCGTGAACCACGCGGCCGAGACCGAGTTCGCGCGCCGCGTCGCCGCCGACGTCGTCGGCGAGGCCGCGGTGCACGTGTTCGAGCCGTCGATGGGCGCGGAGGATTTCGCCTACATGCTGCAGGAGCGTCCAGGCGCCTACCTGGCGATCGGCAACGGCGAGGGTACGCACCGCGGCGCGGGCCACGGCGCCGGCCCGTGCACCCTGCACAACGCCAGCTACGACTTCAACGACGGCATCATCGCCACCGGCGCGAGCTTCTGGGTCGCGCTGGCGCTGCGCTGGCTGCAGCAGGCCTGATCACGGCAGGCACGGCTCGGGCTTGCGCTGCCGCAGCGCGGCCGGGGCGAGTCGGCGCAGGCGCGCGGCGGCGGCCGCGTCCAGGCCGTCGAGCACCCAGTACTGCGCGTCGACTCCGGCGTTGCGCTGGACCACGCGGGCGCGGTGCACGCCGCGGTGCTGCACCCGCGCCAGCTCCTCCTCGGCGGCGGCGCGCGCGCTGAACACGCCCAGCGAGATTCCCGGCGCGTAGCGCGGGCGGTCGAGCACCGGCGCGTAGCTGCGGCCGGAAAGCCCCAGCTTGCGCAGTGCGTCGACCTCACGGTGCAGCGCGGCGGCGTCGGCGTACGGGCCCAGCAGCACCATCCACTGCGGCGGCAGCGCGCGGCTGCGCGCCACCGGGCGCAGGCCCGCGGCGCGCAGCGCCGCGCCGACGGCCTGCGTGGCGCCGGTGTAGGGGCCGAGCTGCAGGCACACGGTGCTGTGCGGCGCCGCGG
>JAJZHS010000197.1 GCA_021798395.1 Pseudomonadota bacterium | reverse complement strand
GCAGGCGAGTTCGGCGCGCAGCAAGGCGTCGGTGCGCGCGGCGGGCAGCCAGGCGCCGAACACGCGCCCGGCGGCCGAGTCGAGCAGTCCCAGCGCGGTGCCGGTGAGCACGTTGACGACGATCGGCCGCCGCGGCCGTTCCCAGCGCACGACCACCGGGCCCTGCGGGGTCCACACCGCCAGCGCGGTGGTCTCGTTGATCGCATCGCGCAGCGCGATGATCGCGTCCAGCCCGAGGCGGATGCGGTCGATGCGGTCGAGCGCGACCAGGCCGAGTTGCAGCGCGAACGCGCCGAGGTCGTAGCGCGCGGTGGCCGGGTCCTGCTCGACGAGGCCGGCGCGGATGAAGCTGACCAGGTAGCGGTGCGCCTTCGACGGCGCCATGCCGGCGGCCGCGGCGATGTCCTTGAGCATCATCGCGCGGTCGCCCTGCGCCATGGCGAGCAGCACGCGCATGCCGACTTCGAGCGATTGCACGCCGTGCTTGCTGCCGTTGGTTTCAGGCATGGCGTGCCGTGGGCGTGTCGATGGGCCGGGCGCGGCGGCCGTGCGCTGCGCCCGGCCGGAGCCGCCGCGCGCAGCGTTCAGGCGGCCAGCGGGTCGGCATCGCGGAAGCGTTCGGCAAGCCCGCCGGCCGGAGGCGGCGCGCTGCCGTCGGCGAGCCTGAAGTGGCGTTCGAGATGGCGCTCGGACGCGGCCAGCACGCGGCGGTAGATGTCCTTGCACAGCAGTCGCGCCTGCTGCCCGAGCCAGTCGGCCGGGAGCAGTTCGGCGGGCAGTTCCGGGTCGCGCAGCAGCAGGCGGCGGTAGTCGTGGATCAGCAGCACGCGCAACTGCAGCGCGTCGTCGTCGGTCGGCTGCGCGGCGTCGTCGCGCAGTTGCGCGCGCACCGGCGCGTAGCGGGCGATGAAACGGGCGTAGACCTCGGACAGATCGGCCAGCGGCCACGCCCGCCGCACCAGGGCGGCGTCGTCGGCGGCGCCGCCGATCCCGGCGTCGGCCGCCAGCAGCGGCTTGAGCTTGGGAAGCAACGCGCCGAGCCCGTCCGCCACGAGGGCGTCGACCGCGGCGCCGAGATCGGCCCCTGGGTGGACGAAGCCTTCGTTTCCCAGGGTGCCGAATCCTTGCCAGTACAGCGCGCGTCGCAGCTGTTCGCGTTGCCGCGGCGTGCACGCATCGACGCTCAGCAGCAACCTCCAGCGGCGGTCCCAGCGCGGCGGGTGCGAGGCGTAGATCTGGCGCGACGCATCCTGGAAGCGACGCAGCCCGCTGTCGGTCAGCCGGTAGTCGGTGCGGCGGCCGCAGGCTTGCGCGGCCAGCCAGTCGGACTTGACCAGGCGGAACACCGCTGTGCGCACCAGGCGTTCATTGACGCCCAGCGGTTCGAGCAGCCGGATCAGGCTGCCGAGCCAGATGCGGCCGCCGCGCGGGATCACCGCGTCGCCGAACAGGGTCGTGATCAGAGAGCCGGCCTGGACCCTGTCCTGGGCGCGGAAGTCGGCGATGCGTTGCTGGATCGGTGTGGTCGCCACGGAAGCACTCGGTCGAACCGGCGCAGTTTAGCCGGCGCCGGCGTCACCAGCCGTGCAGCAGCCGATCATGCGGCGGCACTTCGGCCTGCTGCTGCGCGAAATACCGTTCGATGTGCATCCGGCCGGAGTCGGCTCCCAGCGCCAGCGCGCTCGTGCGGCAGGCGTCGACGAACTCCGGGCTGCCTGCGGCGAATACCGAATGGCGCGACAGGTCGGGGTACAGCGCCGGCAGCACCTGGTCGACGCGGCCGTGCAGATAGCCGTCGCGCTGCTCGCGCGTGAGGGTGATGCGGTGGTCGAAGTTGCGATGCCTGGTGCGCCACCACTCGAGCAGGCCGCCGCCGTAGACGTCGGTTTCGGTACGGGCCGAAATGAGCAGCGCCACCGGTGCGCGGTAGCCGCGGCGCAGCGCGGCCTCGGTCAGCGCCAGGATCGGCGCCAGCCCGGTTCCGGCGGCCAGGCACAGCACCGGGGTGGACACCGACGGATCGCCGATGAAGGTGCCGTAGGCGCCGCTGAGCTTGACCGCGCTGCCCGTACGCAGGCGGTCGTGGATCCAGGCGCTGGTCGCGCCGCCTTCGGCGCGCGCGACCTGCAGCGCGATCTCGCCATCGGGTCGCGGCGCGTTGGCGATCGAGTACGCGCGCGGCGGCGCGCCGTCGCGCGCGTCGCCCAGGGTGACGTACTGTCCGGGCCAGTAGCGCAGCGGCTGGCCGACCGGGCGCAGCCGCAGTTCGACCACGCGCGGGGTGAGCGCGCGCTTGTCGACGACGACGAACAGCGCGCCTTCGCGCGGCGGGAACAGTTTCGGCTGCGCGTCGGCCGTTCCCCACTCGATGGTCAGTTCGTCGGAAATCGGCTTGGCCATGCACATCAGACCGTAGCCCTGGCGACGCTCGTCGGGCGACAGCGCCATGTCGAGCACCACGCCCTGGTCGAACTGGCCGGAGACGACCTTGACCTTGCACTCGCCGCAGGCGCCGGCGCGGCAGTTGTTGGGCAGCGCGTAGCCGGCCTTCTCCAGCGCGGTGAGGACGGTGTCGCCCCAGCCGCATTCGACCGACTTGCCCGAGGGCTGCAGGATGATGCGTGCCATGGCCGTCGGGTCAGAACACCGGGATGATGTCTTCCATCGCCACCGCGCTGATCTCCTCGCCGGTGATGCCGACTTCGGGGATCGCCGGGAACGGGATGGCGTAGCGGTCGAGCACGCCCTTGAGGTTGAGCATCGCGTTCTTCCAGTTCTGCAGCTTGGCGTCGTAGCTGGGAATGCCGAAGCCCGCGCCGCGCGCGACTTCCTCGGCCTCGCGCTGGTTGGCGATGAAGTCGGCCGGCAGGTCCCAGAACTCCATCGGCGGCTCGAACAGAACCGCCGACAGGAACAGGTAGCCGGCGCGGATCTGCCTGGTCACCACGGACTTGGTCGCGGGGTCCAGCCCGGGGTAGTCGCGCTCCATCACCGCCATGCAGATCGCCATGTGGCGGCCTTCGTCGCGGCCGATGTTGCGGAAACCCTCCTTGAACACGGCCTCGCGCGTGTTCTCGTACATCTGCTTGAAAATCGTCGCCGCGGCGATCTCGCCCATCAGGAACGAGCTGAACAGAACCGCCAGGTCGTACTTGGGCACGGCCTGCTTGTAGCCGGTCCAGTAGCGGCCGCCGTTGTAGTACAGCCAGTGCACGTTCTTCTGCAGCCTGCGACCCAGTTCGGTCTTCGGCTGGTAGGTCAGAGGATCCGGGTGGCCGAGCATCCTGGTGATCGCCAGTCCGCACATGATCTCGTGGTTCTGCTCGTCCCGGGTGACCGAGAAGAAGCACTTGCGCACCGGGTCTTCCTCGTGCACCTCGTAGGTCTTGACCAGCGCCTCGGCGAACACCGGCGGCGCGGAGGCGTCGAACACCGACAGCAGGCTCCACCAGTAGGCGATGGCCTCGCGCTCCTCCCAGCTGTAGCTGTCGACGTCCAGCGTGTCCCACGGCAGCTTCTCCGGGTCCCAGTTCTCGCGCAGCGCGGCTTCCCAGACCTCCTGCAGCTTGCGCGTGCGGCTGTTCCACGACAGCGGGTAGACGTTCGGCTGCGGGGTCGCAGGCGGGAATTCCATCGTGTCGGCGAGACGTTCCTTGGCATGGGGCATCGCGGGTCTCCTCGAAGGTCTTGTTTCGATGCGAAAGTATGACACAGATCAAATCATAAAACCTAGGCGCATGTATCGCAAGTGCGCTTGTCGATCTCGGCCTGCCTGGCGTCGATGGCTCCATGGCAAGGGTTTTCATCGATTGAAATTCGACAACAGCATGAAAACAAAGCGATCCCTTTTGATGGAACAGGTTCCGTCCGTGTGAACGCCGAAAGATAGAATGCATTTGATGGATACATTTGTTTGACTCGCGTCACCGCGGCGCGTAGCCTTTTGCCTGGATCAACGGCGGTTTCGACGCCGGGAGGGACGATGGACTTCGAGCACATCCGCTACCGGTGCACCGACGGCGTCGCGCGCCTGACGCTGCACCGGCCCGAGCGCCTCAATGCGTTCAACACGGCGATGCACGCCGAGCTGCGCACCGCGCTCGACGCGGTGCAGGCCGATGTTTCGGCGCGCGTGCTGGTGCTCGGCGGCGCCGGGCGCGGCTTCTGCGCCGGGCAGGACCTCGCCGACGCGGCAGTGCGCTTCGAGCCCGGAGGCGAGCCGCCCGATCTCGGCGCCGTCGTCGAGCGCGACTACATGCCGCTGGTGCAGCGTCTGGCCGCGCTGCGCGTGCCCACGCTGGCCGCGGTGCACGGCGTCGCCGCCGGCGCTGGCGCGACCCTGGCGCTGGGCTGCGACATCGTCGTCGCCTCGCGTTCGGCGTCGTTCGTGCAGGCGTTCTGCAAGATCGGCCTGTTGCCCGATACCGGAGGCACCTGGGTGCTGCCGCAGCGCGTGGGCATGGCGCGCGCGCTGGGCCTGGCCATGCTCGGCGAGCGCCTGCCGGCGCCGCAGGCGGCGGACTGGGGACTGATCTGGGCGGTGTACGACGACGCCGTGTTTTCCGCCGAGGTCGACGCGCTGGCCGTGCGGCTGGCCTCCAGCCCGACGCGCGCGCTGGTGCGCACCCGGCAGGCGATGCACGCCGCGGCACGCAACACCCTGGAGCAGCAGCTCGCGCTGGAGGCCGGCTGCATGCGCGAACTCGGCCGCAGCGCCGACTACATTGAAGGCGTCGAAGCGTTCATCGCCAAGCGCCCGCCGCGGTTTCGCGGCGACTGAACCGGGCGCGACGGTCCGGCGCGACACCACAGGAGAGACGATCGATGTCCGAAGCCTTCATCTGCGATGCCCAGCGCACGCCGTTCGGCCGCTACGCCGGCGCTTTGAGCGCGGTGCGCGCCGACGACCTCGGCGCGATTCCGCTGCGTGCACTGGCGCAGCGCAACGCCGGAGTCGACTGGGACGCGCTCGACGAGGTCTGGTTGGGCTGCGCGAACCAGGCCGGCGAGGACAATCGCAACGTGGCGCGGATGAGCGCGCTGCTCGCCGGGCTGCCGGCCGGCGCCGCGGCGGCGACCGTCAACCGGCTGTGCGGTTCCGGCCTGGACGCGGTCGGCACCGCGGCGCGCGCCATCCGCTGCGGCGAGGCGTCGCTGGCGCTGGCCGGCGGGGTCGAGAGCATGAGCCGCGCGCCGTTCGTGATGCCCAAGGCCGAGGCGGCGTTC
>JAJZHS010000008.1 GCA_021798395.1 Pseudomonadota bacterium | reverse complement strand
CTTCACCATGAGGTCGCCCCTGGCCTTGTCCAACAAGTTGCCCGCGATTTCGAGATTCGTCAGCGCGTAGAGGTGCGGCTGCAGGGCGGCTTGGTCCGCCCGGTTGTGGCAGCTCAGTGCGTCTGCGTAGGTGCCTTGTAGGCGCGCGAGCTTCGTGTACGCATCTTCTGCGCGTGCGGCTCGAGCATCCGCGGCATTCCACTTCGCGTAGCTGGCGGAGCTGGTCGGCATGTTCATTCCCCGCGCCAGCTTGATGTCGTCGACGAGCGATGTCCTTGCTGTCCGGTAGGCGAGCAGAGCTTGGCTCACCCGCGCCCTGTAGGTCTCGACCGGTGTGCAGCTCGCCGCGTGCGCTGTGGACAGCAGGACGGACGCGGCGAGCAGCGCGGCAACGGCATGACGATTCATAGCACCTCCCGTGGTTGCCGTCGGCAGGCTGCGACGGCAGCCCCAATGATGCGCCAGCTTGCCGTGCCGCTTGAACCCTGGCGCTCATGCCGTGCTTGCAATTGATGAAGAAGGATATACACTATCAACAAACGGAGGGGCGAACGATGGTCAGCAACAGCAAGCAGCGGTGGGAACCGGGGCAGCAAGTTCGGGTCGGTTTTCTTACCCTGACGGTGCGCGCCGCCGTGGCCACGCCCGGTGACGGGCGTCCAGACGCCTACTTGCTGACCAACGCCGCCGGCACGCAGCTTTATCGGTTCGTGCCGCACCACGGCGTCGAGAAGATCGACCTCGTGGCTGCGCGCGAGATGTTGGACGCAGCGAAAGCCAGCGCAGCGCGGCAAACCGCCCGCGCACTCACCAAGGCGCAGGATGACGCGCGCGCCACGGGCGATATCGATGCACTGCTGGCAGCGTGACCATGGCGACCGATGACCAACCGAAGAAGTCGGGGCGCGGTGGCGCACGGCCCGGTACCGGTGGTGCACGTCCTGGCGCTGGCCGCAAGCCGGCCGAGGTGAAGAACGAGAAACACCTAATCTCGATACCGCCGTGGGCCGCGGCGCTGCTGCGCGCGCTCGGCGGAGGGAGCATCTCGCGCGGCGTTGTTGCCGCGCTTAAAAAACTGAACAGGGAGCCGTGACATGGAGAATCGCCAACTGCCAATTGCGGTCGGACGCCACGAGGTCTTGTGGACCTGCAAGGATGTGGCTGCATTTCTCGCGTTGTCGTACTCGCACGTCCGCAATCGTTTGGTGCACCAGCCCAGCTTTCCGCGCCCGCGGCGCTTGGGCGGTCGCACGCAGCGCTGGGTCGCCGAGGAGGTGAAGGAATGGGCAGGCGTCTCCTAGGTAGGGGGCGCTAACCAACTGCTGCCGGGCGGTACCCGGCGATGAAGGCGGCGCCGACGGGTCTGGACCACCCGCCGACGCCTGACCACAACTGCACACTGGAGGTGCAAGCTATGGCTACTGCCAATGGTAGTGCCGTGGGCATCACGCCCATGGAATCGACGCGCCGGGATGGCGCGCGACCGCAATCCAACCCGATCGATGCGCTGGCGCAGTTGCTGGGCGACGTTCGCGCCTGGGCACGACACCAGCGCATGGTCGACCTGGCGCAAGCCATGGACGACGCGGCCGGCCTTCTGCGCGATATTCGCATGGTGGAGGCGCGCCATGGCTGAGAATAACCAAGATTTCGCCGCCAAAGTTGCAGCGCGCCGCGCCGCCCTGTTGCGCGACGCGACGAAGGAAAAGATGGCTCAGACCATCGAGGAGATGGATCGTCAGTGCTCCGAGGTCGTCGAGCGAATCGAAGCCCTGGCCCATGGCGCTGACGCGTTGCTGGCGCCCGAAGCGCGCAACTTTGCCCCGTGGCGCCACGCGAAGCTCGCCAAGCTGCTGGAGATGATCCGCGACGCGGCCGCCGAGGTCGCGAACGACGTGAACTGGGGCGCCGAGCAGGTCGGGTGCAACCACGTCGAGGAGATGAGCCATGGATAAGCACGCGCAACGCCTCGACATCTTCGCCGGGAATGAATTGATTGTTCGCGTACATGCGCGCGGGTCCATGGCGAATTACCTTGGCACCCGCGCCGCGTTGGAGGCCGAGGCCGTAATTCCGAAGGACATGGAGTGGCCGCAAGGCTATGCCTCTCGCACTTGGTGCGCGGGGGCTGTGCGGTTTCGGCTCGCACGCACTCGGCCTGAAGGCGCCAAAGGCCCGCGCAAGGCGTTTCTCGACGTCGATTGGTGGGATCTCCTCATGTTGCCCGCCGTTAATGAGGATGGCAGGGCGCGCGCCGTTGAGATTGCTGCTGCCGAACTGCGTCTGGCGCAGCACCGCGCCTCGCCGCTCGCGAGAGCCGCGCACAGGCGCATGCTCGAGGCGAGGTACGGCGGCGACAAGGCGGTCTCGGCATTTTTTTCCACGATCGCCAACCCGTCGACGTGCTTCCCAGGGAGCCGCATGAACCAAATCGCGCACGGAGCGCGGACATGAGCGGCGTGCCGATTGGCGCTTCGGCGGTCGGCGACCTGACCACCATCCCGCTGCGCGGCCATCTGCTGCACGTCTGGCGCCAACCCGGACCGGCGAAGCACGCCTTCGCCTGGCGCGTCGTCCGCGATGACCTGGCATCCATCGGCGAAGGCGAGGCCGACACTGCCGCCGAGGCGTGGGACGCAGCGTTGGCGCTGGTTCCCGAAAAGGACGGTCGCGCGCAACAGATGGTCGCCATGCATGAACTCACGGCAGAAGACGTCGACCAGCTGCAGGAGGCGTACTGGCATGCTGCCCACCTGGCGCGCGTGGCCAGCGCTTTCGCGCAGACCGCGATCATGGAGTGGCCGACCACAGGTGTTGAGCGCGACACCGCGCGGCTCGCGGTGAAGGACACGCTGGACACCCTGGCGCGCGATGCCGAGGCGGCGGCCAAGCGGCTCGAGGAGTGGCGCGAGGAGGGCTGATCATGGGCGCGCTCACTCACCAGTCGACGGCTGCGCCGGCCCAGTGGCACGGCGTGGCGCTCGGCAGGCCCTATCGCGCGTGCGGTTGCATCGAGACCGGTGCGTCGGCAAGGACGGGACCATTTCGGCCTCGCCGCCCCGGTCGCGCGCCGGTTTCAACGAACCTCTCGGAGACGTCCCAATGAGCATCATGTTGCAGGCCATGCTCTTTGAGCAGTACGGCCCCAGGCTGAGCATGGATCAGCTCGCGCA
Organism: Pseudomonadota bacterium; assembly: GCA_021798395.1. GTDB lineage: Bacteria > Pseudomonadota > Gammaproteobacteria > Burkholderiales > Burkholderiaceae_C > Thiomonas_A. The sequence continues at coordinate 17,156 of JAJZHS010000008.1, read as the reverse complement.
GGTGCTGGGCGTGAGCCGTGGCGGCCTCTACAACATGGTGAGCGCCGGCAACTGCCCCGTCAGGACGTACCTCGATTGCGGGAAGCGCTGGGCGGACTATCGGGACGTGGCAGAGCACTTGGATGTCTGCAGATCTACTGCGAATTGAGCTCGGCGAATGCAAACGCGGCTACCCGGAAACGCAGATCGCAGAAGTGCCCGTTACCTGCTCCCCACGTTACTGAAAAATTGACGTCGCCGAGTGCTGTTACCGAGGCGCACGAATGGTCCAAAGCAAGGGCCTGTTCAGAGCTGCGGCGCATCATGGAACGGGCCTTCGTAAGGGCACCTTCGACAAACTGGCCGAATCATTGGCCTGTCGCATCGGTCCCTTCACGAAGGCCATTGGACGAGCAGGAAGGAAGGGCCTGCGCGGCGAGCCCCTGAAGCAGGTCCGTGGGGCACATGGCGGCCAGGTGGCTGGATGGCCTGCCGCGCGTGCCGAGCTTGCAGACAAAACGATGTTACCCAAGGATCGAAGGCCGCCGAAGTGTCGGTGACCTGCTGTGTACGTTACTGTCGAATTGGGGCGCCGAAGTAACATCAAAAAGGCCCGGAAAAATGGTGTTACCTGGCTTTTTCGGGCAGCGGCAAAACGCTGTTACCCACCCTCAGGAATGGCCTGAAGAATGGCCTATTTCGGCGAAATGGGCCATTGAAATGGCCCATTCTGTGAACTGGCCTGAGCATCGACCTTGCTGATCGGGCTCTGCGTGCAGGCCAATCGATTGGGCGCGAGGAATGGCCCGTTCACCATCGCGGCCAATTCAATGGCCTGTTCCTCGAAGCGCGGTCACGCGCAGCAGTCGCCGTCGCGGCCGCGCTCCTGGATCGGTGGGCAGGGCACGTCGCCGAAGCTGCAGAACACGCAACAGTCGCCGGGCCTCGGCGTCAGCACCGCCTTGCACGCCTCGCACTCGTAGAACCACTGGCATGCGTCGGTGGGCATCGTCTCGGTCTTGGCGTGGCCGCAGTGCGGGCAGGTGATCGTCGAGCGGAGGACCGGCGTCATGTTCGTGCGCGATCAGGCCGCGCCAGGCGCGTAGTCGTCGCCGGCGCGCGGCGCATCGGGCGCCTGGGTGTCGAGCGAGGCGCGGTAGGCCACGCAGCCGCGCATGAAGCGATCCCACTCCGGCACCGCGATGCTCGGCGTGACCTTCTCGGGCAGCAGACCCCACAGCGCGGGGTGGTGCCAGCAGAGCTCATGCCTGGTGGCGTCGCGGTGCGCGCGGATGCCGGCGCGCAGCCGCCTGACCTCGGCCACCAGTTCGTCGCGGGCCATTCCGTCCAGATCTTCGTCCATACCTCGCTCCAGCTGCTTGGTGGCCCACCCATGCTATTGGTGGCACGCGCCAGGCGTCACGATACGCGCCAGCGCGCCGTTGGCGCTGACGCCGGGCTCATAGCCTGATGATGCGCGGCTCACGCCGGTCGCCATATCCTGCTGACGTGGACGCCTACCCCAAGACCCTGCACGACATCCCAGACGCCGACCTGGCCGAGTTGGTCGCCGAGCGCGAATGCCTGGAGCAGTGCAGCGCGCTCGAGCGCGAGCTGATCGCGCGCTGGCTGGCCGCGCGCGACGTGGGCGAGTGGCTGCTGGCCGAACAGCAGTGCGCGGCAAGAGTTGCAGGCCTCGGCCGGGATGGCGTCCATCAACGGCGGACTGATCGCAGGGCCTGCGCATCAGCGTGGCGCCTGCGCGACAGGCGATCCCGTCGACGGGTGGTGGCGCTTGTCGGCATCTGTGGATAACTCGGCAAGGTCTTTCCAGTGACGGTATTTATGACGGTACCGCGTGCAGCCGGCCATCCTGAAAAGCAATGAAAACAAGGCGTTGCAGAGCAGTTGCGATAGACCCCGGCCCACCAAAATACCGTCACCGGCAGTGCCGGGAAGACCCAAGGCCCTAGAGAAATCAACGCTCTAGGGCCTCGGATCGCGCGCGGCGGCGTCTCAAGCGTGTTCGAAGCCGACGCGAAAATTGCCCCAGAGTCGCTTGCCGAGATAGATCGGCGCGTCGACTTCGTGCACGATCTCGCCGGTGTCCCGAGCGTAGACTTGGCACAGAAGCGGCTTGGTGTTTCGTGCTGCGCTCAAACCGGCAGGGTCGCCGAAAATGCGTTTGACGCGACTGCGCGCGACATCTTTCGCGTCGTTCCCGGTTAGCGACTGGTCGAACTTCGAATTGTGCGTCGCTGCGTAGCCGTTGCGATCGGTCGCGAGCGCGAAGCGAAAATCCGCCGAACGTGCAAGGATCTCGTCGTACAGGGGTTGCATATGCTCGGCGAACAACTGGGTGTGCTGCGCATCGAAGCGCATCGACCCAGCGACGACGCCGAGTTCGCGGTAATGGTCGTCGAACAGTGCGGCTTCGCTCGTCCGGCCCGACTTGATCAGCTCGAGCATCCGCTGGCGCACCTTGTTCGCACCATCGACCGCGGCGGCGCTGGCCGCGGTCAGCGGCGAGGTGCCGCCCGGCCTGTCCAGCGCGTTGCGTCCGTCGCGCAGGCGCTGCTGCCTGGCGATCGCATCGGCGGCGAGCCGGAAGCGCCCGAGCGCCTGCCCCAGGTCGTCGGTATAGGCGCGGATCGATTCGGCGGCTACGGTCAGTTCCTCCGACGCGGCCGCGCTGCGCTGGCTCGCATCGCTGATGTCGTGAATCACCGCAGTGATGCGGCCGATGCCGCTGGCCTGTTCGCCGTTGGCCGCGTTGACTTCGCCGAGCAGGTCCGAGGTGCGCTGCACCGACGGGATGATCGCGGCAATACGCTCGCCGGCGGCTTGCGCCTGCTCCAGCGAACCGGCAGCAAGCCCGTCGATTTCACGCGCCGCCACTTGTGTGCGCTCGGCGAGTTTGCGCACCTCGGCGGCGACGACTCCGAATCCGCGGCCCTGGGTCCCGGCGCGCCCGGATTCGATCGCGGCGTTGAGCGCGAGCATGTGCGTCTGCTCGGCGATGTCGCTGACCACCGAGATGCGCTCGACGATCGTGCGCATGCGTGCGAGGGTGTCGCGGACCGATGCGCCACCCTGTTCGGCGCGGGCTGCGGCTTCCGCGGCGAGCGCCGCGGTCTGCTGCGTGTTCTGCGCCGTGTCGTGAATGGTGGCCTCGAACTCCCGCAGCGTGGTCGAGGTTTCGACCACCGCACGGGTCTGTTCGAGGGCGCCGCGCGACAGGGACTGCGAGGCGTCGAGGATTTCGTGGGCGATGCGCAGCAGGTCGCCGTGGGCGATATGGACTTCCGCCAACGCTTCGGTGACGCGATCTGCCAGCGTGTGCACCGCGCCGAGCACGCCGCGCGATGCGGACGGTGCCGCGTGCACGGTCAGGTCGCCCGCCGCGACGGCCCGGGTCAGGCGCAGCAGTTCGGCGGGGTCGGCGCCCAGCGTGCCGACGATGGCATCCCAGACGTACCGGCCCGCCAGCGCGGCGACGACAGTCGCGGCCAGCGCATAGCCCACGCACACCCAGACCGATTGCGCGAACCCGAAATGCGCGACGACGGCGAACGCTGCCGCGACGGCGGCCTGGGCGCCGAATGCGCCAGCCAACCGCCGCCGAAGGCGGTACGCGCCTTGGGGCTTGTCCATGCGAGTGTCTCCTTGCTCTTTTTTTGTTCTGCGCGCGCGTCCCGGGCGCGTGCGGCCACCTCCTCACGTCCCGGCGGCGGCGCCGGGTGCTGGTGGGCCTCGACATTGCATTCTTGGAGATCGATCTGACAATACCCTGTCACCGGGCCCGCGGCGCGCTTGCCGCTGCCGCTCACGCCGGCGTGGGCGTGCGCGGCCAACGCGCCGGCGCACTGCCGAGCGCGCTGGCGGGAAGTTCCCAGCGCGTCGGCACCCCCGTGATCCGCCACGGCGCGCGCAAGCGTCGCGCCGCCCCCCACGGCGTGGCTTCGGGCCGCGCCAGCCAATCGTCCGCGGCGAGCGGTGCGTGCGCCGCCCGCGCGTTGGCGCCGGCATGTTCGAGCAGCAGTTCGGCGCTGGCGGCCAGCGACAGCCGTGCGCGCGTCGACGCGCCGCGTTCGAGCCGCAGCGCCAGCCCGCGCAGCACCGCCGCCGCCATGAGGTAGCCGGTGGCGTGGTCCAGCGCCTGCACCGGCAGCGGCCACGGGTTCCCGGCGCCCGCGGCGCGCATTCCGGCGTGCGCGATGCCGCAACTCATCTGCACGAGGCTGTCGAATCCGCGCCGCGCCGCCCACGGTCCGCTCCAGCCGTACGCATCCAGGCTGACGTCGATCAGTCCGGGGCAGGTGCGCGCGCGCACCTGCGCGCCCAGGCCGAGGGCGTCGAGCGCGTCCGGGCGCAGTCCGTGCACCAGCACGTCGGCCTCGCCGAGCAGTTCGAGCATGCGCTGCCTGCCGGGCGCGGTCTTCAGGTCCAGGCGGGCGCAGAGCTTGCCGCGGGTGACTTCGGGCACCACGCCCGGCTCGTCCCACGACGGCGCATCGATGCGCAGCACCGTCGCGCCGAGCCCGGCGAGCATGCGCGTGGCCACCGGGCCCGCCAGCACGCGGGTCAGGTCGAGCACGCGCAGGCCGCGCAGCAGGCGCTGCGCGCTCGGCTGCCAGGCCGGCACAGGCGCCGCTTCGCGCGTCCACGCGACCAGCGGCTGCGCGCGCACGGCAATGCCCTGCGGGTGCGCGCGCCACTGCGCGATGGAGCGCATCTCGGCGGCGCAGCCGCCGGCGGCGACGATTTCGTGCTCCAGGCGCGCGGCGTTCCAACCCGCCAGCGCGGCGCGCACCGCGTCGGCGTCGTCGCCGCGGCGCAGGCCCAGCACCCGGCAGGCCGCGGCGCGGTGCGGCGGCGCATTGGCGTGCAGCCGGATCCAGCCGTCGCCGCAGCGCCAGTCCGCGGTCAAGGCGTCGCGCAGCGGCGGCGGAGCCCAGCCCAGCGGCTGAAGGGTGCTGGCGAACCAGGCGGCGGCGAGGCGGCGATCGACGTGCACCGTGGCGTTCGCGGGGCGTGCCGGAAGTCCGGCGCAACTGCGCAGTTCGTCCGCGGCAAGCGCCGCCGCGGCGATCGCCGCAGCGGCGAAGTCGCTCACCGGAAAGCAGCCTGGCAGGTCGCCCGCGCCTGCGACGCGAACGCGTCGCAGGCGCTGCGCGTCGCCGTCCAGCGCGCGCCACATGCGCGCCGCCAGGGCATGGGTGCGCGGGTACATGGCGCGTGCGTCGCCCAGCGGCGTGCCGGCGCGGGTTCAGGCCTGCTCCAGATCCAGGCCCTTGGTCTCGGGCGTGGCGAGGATGGCAAGGATCGCCAGCACCGCGTAGACCATCACGAACAATCCGATGTAGAGCCATGCCCGGTGGATGCCGTAGGCGTGCAGGATGAGCCCGGCGATGATCGGGATCAGGCCGCCGCCGTAGACCTGCGACACCTGGTAGCCGGCGCTGGCTCCGGAAGCGCGGAAGCGGGTCGGGAAGTTCTCGGTGTAGAAGGTCGGGATGGCGCCGTAGCCGAAGCCGAAGACGAAGCCGAAGCCGATCACGTCGGCGACGACGGCGATCCAGAACACGTGAAGGTTGATCAGGTAGAAATACGGAATCGCCCAGACCAGGAACACCACGGCGGCGACCAGCAGCACGCTGCGGCGGTTGATGCGGTCGGCCAGTCGCGCGCCGACGTACATGAACACCAGCATCGACGCGGCCGCGATCAGCCCCACGGTCTCGGCCTGGGTGCCGGTGAAGCCCACGGCCTTCATGTAGCCGGTGCCGAACACGAAACTGAGGAAAAAGGCGCCGCCGAACATGGCGTTGACCAGCGAGGTGCGCAGGATGCGCAGCGGCATTTCCTTCCACACCTGCAGCGCGGGGCTGGCCAGTGTGCCGCGCTGCTGCTGCAGCCGCTCGAAGACGAAGCTGTCCTGCGAACGCGCCCGGATCACGATGCCGACGATGGCCACCGCGAAGCCGATGAAAAAGAAGATCCGCCAGCCCCATGCGACGAAATCGGCCGGCGCCATGCTCGCGCGCACGGCGATCACGGAGCCGAAACCCAGCAGCAGGCCGATGGGAATCGCGAACCCGACCCAGGCGCCCCAGAAGGCGCGCTGCGGACTGTTCGCGGCCTGTTCGACGACCCAGGTCGACGCCGTGCCGAACTCGGCGCCGAAGCTGATTCCCTGCGCCAGGCGGAACACGATGAGCAACAGCGGCGCCGCCACGCCGATGCTGTCGTAGCTCGGCGTCAGCCCGATCAGCAGGGTGCTGATCCCCATCAGCAGCAGGGCCCAGACCATCGCGTCCTTGCGGCCGCGGCGGTCGGCGATGTTGCCGAAGATGAACGCGCCGACCGGCCTGATCACGATGCCCAGCCCGTACACGGCGATGGCCGCCGAAATCGCCGCCAGGCTCGGCAGCTTGAAGAACACGCCGCCCCACACGGTGGCGGCGATGATCCCGGTCACCAGGAAATCGTACTGCTCGATCACCGACCCGATGATGCTGGCCAGCGCCACCCGGTAGATGGCGTCGCGCGAGGGCGAGTCGGCGTTGGTTGCTTGCGGTTGCGTCACGGTGTGTCTCCTGCTCGGCCTCGGGCCGCGAATGTGCGTCGTTCAGGTCACGGGCGCCTGCGTTCCACGGCCCAGAACAGCAGTGCCGCCGCACGCAACGGCGCGTGTGCGAACTTGCCATACGGCAGGGTCAGGAACAAGGCCAGCACGCCACCCAGGTGCAGCGCCAGCAGGGCAGGCATCGCCGCGCCGGCCCGCCACGCCTCGAGCGCCAGCCCGCTGGCGGCGACCCAAATCAGCAAGCCGCTGAAGCCGCGGTCCATCGGCGCTTGCGCCGGGTCCGTCTGCAACGCATGGCGCCGCACGTTCAGCACCAGCAGCCCGATGCCGCCGAGCAGCATCAGCACTCCGCCAGCGGTGCCCAGCAGCGGCGGCGCGCTCAGGTAGGGGTATGGAGCCTCGAGGCGCAGCAGGTCATGGTCGATGGTCGCCACCGAGGTCGCGGCGAAGCACAGCGCGAAGCCGTACATCAGGGCCTGGTGCCAGCGGCGCCGCGCCAGCGAAAAGCGGTCGTCTTCGTTGTTGCAGCCCTGGCCGTGGCCCCCGCCCAGGTAGCGCAGCGTGGCCACGGCGCCCGCGGCGTCGCGCACGGCCGCCAGGTTCGGTGCGGGCAGGCCGGGTTCGCCGGAGTCGATGTCGCGCCAGAACCGCGCCACGCCGACGCCGAGCGCGAGCAGGGCCCAGCCGAAGGCCAGCGTGAACAAGGCGACCATCAGCGCGTGCGGGAAGACGCGGTAGAAGTCCGCGCCCGCGACGGGCGCGGCCAGGCTGCCGTGCAGCGCCCGCGCGAGCAGCAGGAACAGCGCGCTGCCCGCGGCCAGCGCCAGCGCCACGACGAGCCCGTTGCGGGCGTACAGCGCGCCCAGCGCGCGCGGCCAGGCGTGGGCGGCGTAGGTCTGCAGGCGCACCCGCGCCAGGGTGCGCGGCACGTTGACGGCGAACGCGTGCGGCGGCGCGTACTGGCAGGCGTGCAGGCATGCGCCGCAGCCATGGCACAGATTGGCCATGTAGCGCAAGTCGGCGGCGGAGAATTCAAGGCGTCGAGTCATCGCCGGAAACACCGCGCAGAAGCCTTCGCAATAGCGGCAGGCATTGCAGATGTGCATGATGCGCGATGCCTCGCGCTCGGCGTCCCCGGGGGCGTCGATGGTCTCGGCCGGCGCGTCGTCGGGGGCGACCGCCTGCTGCGCCTGCCGCACCAGGCGCTCAGGCTGCTGCACGTGCGTCCTCCATGCGCGCTGCGCGCGCGGCGTACTGTCCGGCGAGGCGGCCGAAGGCCGTGCCGATGCTCATTCCCACCCCGGCCGTGTAGCCGCGCCCCAGCACATTGCCGGCCATCATTTCCCCGGCGACGAACAGGTTCGGGCTCGGGCGCCCGCCGAAGCGCACGGCCGCGGTCGCGTCGGTGCGCAGCCCCAGGTAGGTGAAGGTGACTCCGGGGCGCAGCGCGTAGGCGGTGAACGGCGGCGTGTCGAGCGCAAGCGCCCAGTGGCTTTTCGGCGGCGCCAGCCCTTCGGTACGACAGTCGTCCAGCAGGGTGTGGTCGAAGGTGCCGGCGCGGCAGGCCGCGTTGTAGGCGGTCACGGTGCGCAGCATGCGCTGCTCCGGCAGTCCGAGCGCGCGCGCCAGTTCGGGCAGGCTGTTCGCGCGGGTGCCGGGAAACACCGGCGGCATGAAGCGGCCCACGGCCTTGGCGTCGATCAGCGACCAGGCGATCTGGCCCGGCTGGCCGGCGACCAGACGGCCCCAGATCGCGTAACGCTTGGGCCAGAAATCCTCGCCCTCGTCGTCGAAGCGTTCGCCGTCGCGATTCAGCACCACGCCCAGCGACACGCAATCGATGCGGGTGCAGATGCCGCCGTCGTACAGCGGCGCGCGCGCATCGATGGCCACCATGTGCGCCTGGGTCGGGTCGCCGACCGGGTCGGCACCGGCGTCGAGCATGAAGCGCAGCAGGGCGCCGGTGTTGTAGCGGGTGCCGCGGATGAGGAAGTTGTCGGCCGGGTAGTCGCCGCGTGCGTCGCGTCCCCAGGCTTCGCGCAGCCACGCGCGATTGGACTCGAAGCCGCCGGAGGCGAGCACGCAACTGCGCGCTTCGATGCGGCGCGCGCCGCTCCACGCGGCGACGAAGCGACCGTCTTCGAGCTGCAGCCGGTCCACCGGCGCCTCGTAGCGCACCTGCACGCCGAGCCGCTCGGCGCTGCGGTAGTAGGCGTTGACCAGCGCCTTGCCGCCGCCCATGAAAAACGCGTTGGTGCGCGCGGTGTGCAGGGCGCCCGACAGCGAGGGCTGGAAATGCACGCCGTGGCGCCGCATCCACGGCCGCACGCTGCCCGAGGCGCGAATGACCAGCCGCGCGAGCGCCTCGTCGGTCTGGCCGCCGGTGACCTTGCGCAGATCCTGCCAGTATTCTTCCTCGGTGTACGCGTCGACCAGCACGTCCTGCGGCGCGTCGTGCATGCAGCGCAGGTTGCGCGTGTGCTGGGTGTTGCCGCCCCGCCAAGCGCGCGGCGAGGCTTCGAGCAACAACACCGAGGCGCCGGCCTCGCGCGCCGTCAGTGCCGCGCACAGCGCCGCGTTGCCACCGCCGATCACCAGCACGTCGACCACCGGCTCGACGGCTTGGCGCCCTGATGAGGTGTCTCGCATGACACGCAAGTGTGCGTGCTGCCGGCCGTGTCGTCAATGCGGCCTCGCGCCCTTGCGCGTCCCGGCCTGCGCGCCCGGCAGGGCGCCCATGGTGGCCGGTGCGGCGCCGCGGGTACCATGCGCAGGTCGGCCGTCCGGCCGTCCGCAGCTGCGCATTCCGTTCAAGGAGGTCCGAGATGTCCGTGCGTCATGCGATGATCGCCTCCGCGTTGCTGGGGTGCCTGCAGGCTGCGTGCGTCACCGCGCGCGCGGCAGACACCTGGCTGACGCGCAACCAGATCGTCGGCGAATGCATTGAGCAGCGCGCGATGACCGAGTCGGCGCTTGCGTTCCGCCTGCGCCACCACGGCGCGGTCGACGACGCGCAAACCCGCGCCCAGGTCGTCACCGACATCACAGGAACGCGCTACGACGACCACGCGCTGCGCGCCGCGGGAATCGCCGCGTACGCGGCGGTGGCCGCGCGCGCCGGCTCCGGGCTCGACGACGCGGCGCTGCGCGCGCGGCTCGCCGGCGGCAAGGCGGCGATCGGCGCCTGCTACCAGCGCCTGACGGGGCAGGCGCCGCAGATGGAGGTGGTCGACGGCGTCGGCCGTTACGACCTCGGCAGCTACCAGACGATCGTCGCGTGGTGATTGCCCCCAGGGCCGGGCTGCGCCCGGCCCGCGTCAGGCCGCGTACAGCAGCGGCAGCGCGGTCGTGTACTTGATCTGCTCCATGGCGAAGCTCGAACTGACGTCGGCCAGCCCGCCGTCGGCGACCAGCCGCTTGTACACCGCGTCGTAGGCCGCGATGTCGGGGACGACCACGCGCAGCAGGTAGTCGACGTCGCCGCTCATGCGGTAGAACTCGACGATCTCGGGGATCTGCTCGACGTGCGCCTTCAAGCGCGCGAAGCTTGCCGGGCTGTGGTCGCGCGTACGCAGGCTGACGAACACGGTGACGCCGACGTTGACCCGGGACGCGTCGAGCAGCGCGACACGACGGCGAATCACCCCGGACTGGCGCAACCGCTGCACCCGCCGCCAGCACGAGGTCGCCGTCAGCCCGACCGCGTCGGCCAGCCGCGCCAGCGGCAGGTCGGCGTCGTCCTGCAGCAATCCGAGCAGCTTGCGATCGATGGAATCAAGTTGCATGACGTGGTTCAAAGTGGAAAAACATTGCGCATACGTCGATTTGCAGGCCTTGAATTGTACGGATTTCCTGTTCGTTCCGGGATAGCATCATTCCTGTCATCACTGCAAGCGACACCATCATGAAGACCATCGGCCTGATCGGGGGCATGAGCTGGGAATCCACCGCGCTGTACTACCGCATCATCAACCGCGCGGTCGGCGAGCGGCTCGGCGCGCTGCATTCGGCGCGCCTGCTGCTGCTCAGCGTCGACTTCGAGGACGTGGTGCAGGGGCAGCGCCGCGGCGACTGGGACGGCCTGGGCGCGCAACTCGCGGGCGCCGCGCGTCGGCTGCAGGACGCCGGCGCCGACTGCGTGTTGATCGGCACCAACACCATGCACCGGGTGGCCGACGCGGTGCGGGACGCGGTCGACGTCCCGCTCTTGCACATCGCCGACGCCACCGCGGCGGCGATCGGGCGCGCCGGCTGCCGCCGCGTGGCGCTGCTCGGCACCCGCTACACCATGGAGCAGCCGTTCTACGTCGCGCATCTGGCGCGCCAGGGAATCGACTGCGTCGTGCCGCACGACGACGACCGCGAGCTCGTGCACCGACTGATTTTCGACGAACTGTGCCGAGGCGTCGTGGCGCCCTCGGCACGCGCGCGGCTGCAGGGCGTGGTCGCGCGTCAGCCCGCCCGCGGCGTCGATGGCGTGGTGCTCGGCTGCACCGAGTTGCCGCTGGCGCTGCAGGCCGCCGACGTCGCCGCGCCGCTGTTCGACACCACCGAGCTGCACGCGCTGGCCGCAGTCGACTTCGCGCTGCGCGGCGTCCCCGCGCTCGATAGCCTTCCTGTATCAATGGCATCCTGAAAATCAATTGGATGCATCGGCGCCACATCCCTACGATGGAGTCTCGTTCAACGTCGTTTCACCCAACACCGAGAGGAAAGCCAACATGTCGCTGATCAACACCGAAGTCAAACCGTTCAAGGCCAACGCGTTCCACAACGGCAAGTTCGTCGAGGTCACCGACGCGACGCTCAAGGGGCAGTGGTCGGTGGTGGTGTTCTACCCCGCCGACTTCACCTTCGTCTGCCCGACCGAGCTCGAGGACCTGGCCGAGCACTACGCCGAGTTCAAGAAGCTGGGCGTCGAGGTCTACGCGGTGTCCACCGACACCCATTTCGCGCACAAGGCGTGGCACGACACGTCGGACGCGATTCGCAAGGTGACGTACGTCATGATCGGCGATCCGACCGGCGCCATCACGCGCAATTTCGACGTCATGATCGAAGAAGAGGGGCTGGCGCTTCGCGGTACCTTCCTCATCGACCCGGAAGGCCGGATCAAGCTGTGCGAAATCCACGACAACGGAATCGGCCGCGACGCTTCGGAGCTGCTGCGCAAGGTCAAGGCCGCGCAGTACGTGGCCTCGCACCCGGGCGAAGTCTGCCCGGCCAAATGGAAAGAGGGCGACAAGACGCTGAAGCCCTCGCTGGACCTGGTCGGCAAGATCTGACCTTCGCGGGCCGCGCCGGCCGCGCTCGGCCCGCATTTTTCAGGAGTCCGTCATGCTCGACGCCGACATGCAAGCCCAGTTGAAGACCTACCTCGAGCTGTTGCGTGAACCGATCGAACTCGTCGCATCGGTCGACGAAGGGCCGAAGTCGGCCGAACTGCTCGCGCTGCTCGACGCCATTGCGGCGCTGAGCCCGAAGGTTTCGGTGCGGCGCGACGGCGACGCCGCGCGCCGGCCGTCGTTCCGCATTGCGCGTGCGGGAAGCGCCGTGGGGGTGGAGTTCGCCGCGATTCCGCTGGGCCACGAATTCACCTCGCTGGTGCTGGCGCTGCTTCAGGTCGGCGGCCACCCGCCGAAAATCGACCCCGCGCTGGCCGAGCAGATCCGCGCGCTTGCGGGCGGACTGCGCTTCGAGACCTTCATGTCGCTGTCGTGCCACAGTTGTCCCGACACGGTGCAGGCGCTGAACCTGATCAGCGTGCTGAACCCGGGAATCCAGCACGTGGCGATCGACGGCGCGCTGTTCGCGCAGGAGGTCGAGGCGCGCCAGGTCATGGCCGTGCCCAGCGTGTTCCTCGACGGCCAGCCGTTCGACCAGGGGCGCATGAGCGTGGAGCAGATCGTCGCCCGGCTCGACGCCGGCGCCGCGCAGCGTGACACGGCGCGGCTGCAGACGCTGCCGACGTTCGACGTGCTGGTCGTCGGCGGCGGCCCGGCCGGTGCCGCGGCGGCGATCTACGCCGCGCGCAAGGGAATCCGCACCGCGCTGGTGGCCGAGCGCTTCGGCGGCCAGGTGCTCGACACCGTGGCGATCGAGAACTTCATTTCGGTACCGTACACCGAAGGCCCGCGGCTGGCCGCAGCGCTCGACGAGCACCTGCGCGCCTACGAGGTCGAGCGGATCGGCGGCCAGCGCGCGGCCAGGCTGCTGCCGGCCGCGCGTCCGGGCGACGCCATCGGCGTCGAACTGGCCAGCGGCGCGACGCTGCACGCGCGCAGCGTGGTGCTGGCGCCGGGGGCGCGCTGGCGCAACATCAACGTACCCGGCGAGGCGCAGTACCGCACCCGCGGCGTGACCTACTGCCCGCACTGCGACGGGCCGTTGTTCAAGGGCAAGCGCGTGGCGGTGATCGGCGGCGGCAACTCGGGCGTCGAAGCGGCGATCGACCTCGCCGGGATCGTCGCCCAGGTCACCGTGATCGAGTTCGACCACCAGCTTCGCGCCGACGCGGTGCTGCAGCGCAAGCTCGCGACCTTGCCGAACGTGCAGGTGCTGCTCGGCGCGCAGACCACCGAAGTGCTCGGCGACGGCTCCAAGGTCACCGGACTGGCGTACACCGAGCGCGCCGGCGGCGCGCAGCGTCGGGTCGAACTCGACGGCGTGTTCGTGCAGATCGGCCTGCTGCCCAACGCCGAGTGGCTCAGGGACGCCGTGCGGCTGTCGCCGCGCGGCGAAATCGAGGTCGACGTGCACGGCCGCACCTCGCTTCCCGGCGTGTTCGCCGCCGGCGATGCGACGACCACGCCGTTCAAGCAGATCGTGATCGCGATGGGCGAGGGCGCGAAGGCCGCGCTCAGCGCCTTCGACTACCTGATCCGGCTTCCGGTGGCGCAGGCCGAGGCGGCCTGACGCAGTGGACTAGGCGTCGACCGCCTGCTCAGTCCGCGCTTGCCGTTTGTCGAGGAAGCGGTGCCATTGGTCGGGCGGCATGGCCTTGCCGTACAGGAAGCCCTGGAACTTGCGGCAGCCGTTCGCAGCCAGGAAGTCGCGCTGCTGCACGGTCTCGACGCCTTCGGCGACGGCGTCGAGCCTGAGCGAGTCGCTCATCGCCAGGATCGCGCGCACGAGGGCCGCGTCGTCGGGGTCGTTTTCGATGTCCCGCACGAAGGATTGGTCGATCTTGATTTCGTCGAGCGCCATTTGTCTTATATAGGAAAGCGACGAATAACCGGTGCCGAAGTCGTCGAGCGAGATGGTCATGCCGATGGCGTTGAGTTCGGCCATCCTGCCGACCACGGCCTGCACGTCGTGCACCACCACGCTTTCGGTCAACTCGAGCTTGAGGCGCGTCGGATCGATGGCGTGCTGCTGCACCGCCTGGCGCACACGGTCGACGAATTCGGCTTCGTGGAACTGGCGCGCGCTCACGTTGACCGCCAGCGTGAGGTCCTTGCTGGCGGCGTCCTGCGCCCAGGCCGCGAGCTGCGCGCACGCCGCGTGCAGCACCCAGGTGCCGATGCGCACGATCAGGCCGCTGTCCTCGGCGACGGGGATGAACGCGGCCGGCGGGACGAGGGTGCCGTCGTCGCGGCGCCAGCGGATCAGAGCCTCGGCGCCGACGACACGGTCGCCGAGATCGACCTGGGGCTGGTAATGCAGCTCGAAGGCGCTGCGTTCCAGGGCGTGGCGCATGGCGGCTTCGAGCCCGGCCCGCGCATCGATCGCCCGCTGCATTTCGGGGTCGAAGAAGCGCAGCGTGTCCCGGCCCTGCTCCTTGGCCTTGTACAGCGCCAGGTCGGCCTGCTTGAGCAGGGTTTCCACCGAGTTCTGGGTCCCCTCGAACAGCGCGATGCCGATGCTGACCGTGGCCTTGTACAGGTCGGCGTGCCGGTCGAGCGGCAGCGGCGCGCCGACTGAGTCGAGCAGTTTCAGGCCCAGGCGCTCGGCGTGCAGCGCGGCTTGCGCGGCGTCCGGCGACAGGCTTTCGGCGAGGACGATGAACTCATCGCCGCCCAGCCGCGCGACGGTGTCCTCCTCGCGCACGGCGCTGCGCAGGCGGCGCCCGATCTCGACCAGGAACCGGTCGCCGACATCGTGTCCGCGGGTGTCGTTGAGCTGCTTGAAATGGTCCATGTCGAGCATCAGCAGCGCACCGACTCCGCCGCCGCGGCGCGCCGCGCTGAGGGCCTGCTCGAGGCGCTGCGTGAACTGCACCCGGTTGGGAAGCCCGGTCAGCGCGTCGTAGTAGGCGAGATGGCGGATCATCTCTTCCGATTCCTTCTGCCGCGTGATGTCGTGCTTGACCGCGACGTAGTTCGAGGTGACGTCGTTTTCGTTGCGTACCGGCGCGATGATCACCGATTCGACGTAGTCGCTGCCGTCCTTGCGGCGGTTGACGAGTTCGCCGGACCACACGCGCCCCGCGGTCAGCGCATCCCACATCGCACGGTAGGTCTCGCGTGGCGTGTGCCCCGACTTCAGCACTCGGGGGTTGGCGCCGAGGGCTTCGGCGCGGTCGTAGCCGCTGTTGCGCACGAACGCCTCGTTGACGTATTCGATGGTTCCGTCCAGGTCGGTGATGACGATGCTCGCCGGACTCTGTTCGACGACCTTGGACAGCTTGCGCAGCAGCGCGGCTTGCGCGTGCGACGCGCGCAGGGTCAGGATGTAGCGCGCCAGCAGGGCGATCAAGGCGCTGGTGACCACGGCCAGCAGCATGAAAGCGGCGAGGCGTTCGCGCTGGTGGATCCGGCCCTGGCGGGCCAGGCTGGCGTCGAGGCCGGACTGAATCCGCGCCAGCCGGGCACGGTCATCGAACTGCATGATGGTGTGCATCGAGGACGCGACGACCGGACCGTAGGCGCCGATCGTGCGCACCTCCTCGCCAATGCGCGCGATGAGCCGCTTTTCGGGCGGAAGCGCGGCGGACGCCTGGCCCAGCGCGGTCTGCATGCCGCGCAGGTCCGCCGCGCTGATGCTGTGCGGCGACGTCGTCCAGATGTCCTGCGCGATGGCGATGACCAGGTTGCCGAGGGTATGCTGCACGTCCCGGTACGGCCCCTCATCGGGAAGCCGCGGCAACAGTCGCTGCATCAGGTGCAGAAACGAGCGCAGCGAACCGCGCACGACCGCGTTGTTCGATTCGAAGGCGTGGACCTCGGTGCTCTCGGCGGCGGCGGCATGCGCGTAGGCCTGGGCCTTTCGCGCCAGCGGCGCCGGGAGCGGCAGCGCGGCAAGCACGCGCGCGTCCTGGTCGACACGGTCGGCGGCCGTGCCCAGGGGGAGGCGGTCGAGATCGGTGGCGTAGCGGTCGAGCAGGACGAACTCCTGGAGTCGTCCCTCGTCGACGAGAAGCCGCGCGACCAGCCTGCGGGCACGCAGCAGGGTGCGCGTTCGCGCGTCGGTGCGCGGGCCGATCAAGCCCAGGGCCGCGATCGCGACGCCGACGACCAGCAGCACGACGGCGCCTGTCCGGCGCCGTCGCGCGAGCGTTCCCCTGATCAGACCGTGGCTCGTGTGTTCCTGGGCCACCACCGCGCCTCCCTGTGCTTGTGCGTGGATCGTACATGCCGCGGTCGCGCCGCGCGACTCGCCGCGGGCGAGGCCCGCGCGCGCGGGCCTCGCCCGCGCCATCCTGGCATGCTGCTTGCAGTAGCCACGGTGGCTAACGCATGTGTGGCACAGTTGGATCCTCTATGGCCGTGCTCACCGCGTTCACCCACATCGCCTCAGGGTTTGGGGCGGCGAGGATATTTTGCCGACGCGCGTCAAGCCGGTGCCAACTCTGTCCTTTGCGACTCCACGGAACGCACGGCAAGACGACGCTGTTCGCGCTGCTGGCCCTCGCGGTTTTGCGCGATTACCTGATGCAGCACATCAGGACCTTCGATGCCGCGCTGGCGTCGCGCATCGCCGCGCGCGCACGTTGAGTGCAGGGCGAAGCGGCCCGGTGGCGGCGTTCAGCCGTAATGGCGCACAGCCCAGTCGCAGACCCACCGGCGCACTGCGTCCAGCGCTTCTTCAGGGTTGTCGAACGGCCCCAGTCCGTCGACCGGAGCGCGCCCTTCGACGCCGGGTGCCAGAAAGCCGTAGGTGATGGTTCCGCCCGCATCGCGCTCGACCTGCACCTCGATTCGGTAGCCCCGGTATTTCACGAAGTCGATGATTCTTGTGAACATCGTGTCACCCTGGTCATATTCCGCGCGCTGCGCGCCTGCCGGCCCAATTGACGCACGTTCCGGCATGTCGGCCGGTGGACCTGCCGACTGCGTTCACGCCGGAACCGGCCGTCGTCGCAATCGCCGGTCAGCCGATCTGCGAAATTTCGATTCGGGCTTTTCCGCACAGGCGACGAAGCCAGGCCACTGAATGGCATTCAGCGCGTTTTGTCCTTGCGTCTTATGATAGCCAAGATGGCCAAAAGCGTAACAGGCACGCGGCGCCTGCGCAAGGTGCAGTCTTGTCCAACGAGGTATGAGCCTGGGGACGGGGCCACGTTTCCAACGAGGTGTGAGCCTGGACGGTGCTGGGATAGGCGGTTGAGCAGCTGATGGGCAGTGCGCCAGCGCGGCGCGTCGATCAT
>JAJZHS010000007.1:15031-20428 GCA_021798395.1 Pseudomonadota bacterium | reverse complement strand
GCGCCGCAGCGGCGGCGCCTGCGCGCTGCGCGGCGCGCAGCGCGCAGGCCAGCGCGGCCACTGTCGGTGCCGCGAACACCGCGCCGACCGGCAGCTGGACTCCGGTGCGCGCGCGCAGCAGCGCGACGGCCCTGGCCGCCGACAGAGAGTCTCCGCCCAGGGCGTGGAAATCGGCCTGCCGGTCGTTCACCGCGCAGCCGAGCAGTTCGCCGAACACCGCGGCCACGGCGGCCTCGGCGGGGTCGGCCGGTGGCTGCGCGGATGGCTGCGCGGATGGCTGCGCATCGCCGTCGACCTGTGCGTGCAGGCGCAGGCGCTGCACCTTGCCCTGCGCGCTCAGCGGAATCGCCCCGACCACCCGGATGCGCGCCGGGATCGCGATGTCGTCGAGCCACGCGCGCAGCGCCAGGCGCGCGCGCAGCGGATCGAGTTCGGCGCCGGGGTCGAGCACCACCAGAGCGTGCAGGTCTTCGCCCAGGGTCGGATGCGGCACCGGGTAGGCGGCTGCTTCGCGCACCCCGGGCAGCCGCAGCAGCGCGTGCTCGACGGACAGCGGGGCGATCTTTTCGCCGCCCCGGTTGATGATTTCCTTCTCGCGCCCGAGGATGCGCAGATCGCCGTCGGCGTCGAACACGCCGAGGTCGCCGGTGCGGAACCAGTCGTCATGGAACGCGGCGCCGCGGTCCTGGCCCTCGTAGCCGGCGAACACGGTCGGGCCGCGCACTTCGATGGCGCCCGCAGCGCCGTCCGGCAGCGGCCGGCCCTGGTCGTCGACGATGCGCATTTCGCAGCCCAGCGGGCGCCCGACGCTGCCGGCCTTGCGTCGATGCGGGGGCAGGCGGTTGCTGGCCAGCTGCGTCGCGGTTTCGGTCATGCCGTAACTCTCGAGCACGGGAGCGCCCCACAGCGATTCCAGGCGTTCGAGCAGCGCCGGCGGCATCGAGAACGAGGCCGATCGCACGAAGCGGAAGCGATGCCCCGCGAGCGCGTCGAGGTCGGCGGCACAGTGCGCGGCCAGCGCCTGGTGGATCGCCGGGCTGGCGGTGTACCAGGTCGGCCGCAGCAGCGCCGCGGCGGCCGCGGCCGCCGCGGCGTCGAACGCCGGCATGCAGACCACCGACGCGCCGCGCACCAGCGGCGTCAGCAGGCCGCCGATGAGGCCGTGGCTGTGGTGCAGCGGCATGACGCACAGGCCGCGGTCGTCGACCGTGAGCCCGACCGTCTCGCCGATGGTCTGCGCCGCGCGCAGCAAGGCGCGGTGGGTCAGCGGCACGCGCTTCGGCCCGGCCGTGGTTCCCGAAGTCAGCAGCACGAAGGCCGTGGATCCCGGGTCGGAGGCGGTGCGCGGCGGCGACGCGGGATCCGCGCCGGCCGCGCCGGCCAGTTCGCGGCGATCGAACACGATCGCGCGCAGCCCGGCGCGCGCGGCGACCTGCGCCACGCGCGCATCGCCGGGAAGGCCGACGACGGCGTCGAGCCGCGCCGCGTCGATCTGTTCCTGCAGGACCTCCACGCGCGAGTCGCGCGACAGCGGCACCACTGTGGCCTGGCACGCCAGCGCAAGCAGGGCGACGGCCTGATCGAAGCCGGCTTCGGCCAGCACGCCGAGTCGGCTCGCCGCGGGCAGGCTCTGCGCGCGCAGCCAGTCCGCGGCGCGCTCGGCGACGGCCCACAGCGCCCGATAGTCGAGCGCTTCGCCACGCGGCGTCAGCAGCGCGGGCGCCGACGGCGACGCCTGTGCGTGCCGGCGCAGGCAGGTCAGCAGATGCATCGGTCCGGCCCCGGATGCGCGACCCGGGCGCGCGCGCCGACTTCGCCGACCATGCGCCGCGTTCCGTTCATGCCATGCCGAGCTGGGCGCGGACCTTGTCCGGCCAGCGCGACGGATCCGTGCCGTGCGTGGCCAGCAGCGCGAGCGCCACGCGCTCCAGGCCGAAACCGCAGCATGCGCTGTGCGCGCGCGCGCCATCGGCGCAGCGCACGTCGAAGGTCGTGGTGAAGTGGTCGAGGTGCAGATTGCTCGATCCCAGCGAGACCGGAGCGCAGTCGGGCCACAGCGTGACGGTGAATTCGAACTTCAAGGCCTGCTCGAGCTGCGACGCGCGCAGCAGGCGCGCTCCGCTGCCGAAGAACGGATCGGACGCCAGCGTGGCCTCGCATTCGAGGCCGATCGAGCCGAGCAACGCGCGCCCGGCGTCGACCCAGTGGTCGCGATGCGCCAGCGCCTGTTCGGGGGTGCCGAGCCGCACGTATTCGCGCTGCCTGAAGCACTGCACGCGAAACGGATCGTCGGACGGCTCGTGGCGAAAGACGGGGGTGCGGATGTCGACCGTGCGGCCGTCGGCGGGCAGGGTGCCGCGCGCGGTCGCGTACAGCGGGTAGCACGCCGCCGGAACCAGCATCATGTCCGCGGTGCCCAGGTAGCGGCTCCAGTCGTCGCCGCGATCGAACGCGTCGAGCAGCGCGGGGGTTTCGGCGGGGCCGCCCTCGAAGGTCTCGACCGCGCCGACCTGGTTGGGGAATTTGCGCAGGTGCCCCGTGCGCGCGTAGTCGGCGCGCGGGAACAGCGGCGGGAAGCGCAGCACTTCGGCGCGCTGCCAGGCTCCGCAGCGCGCCTGCGCCGCCTCGAAGCCTTCGACGATGCGTTCGAACGCCCCGCTCCAGCCGACGATGCCCGGGACGCCGCCCGGCAGCATCCATCCTTCGTCGATCAAGCGTTGCCGAAAGGCGCGAAGCGAATCGGGCGGGGTCTTCGGGTCGTAGGTCATGGCGCGGGCGCTGGCGCTGGCGCAGCCCGCCACCGCGGGCCCGACGCAAGCTGCGGTTCGGTCACGAAAGATGGCCTCATCATAATGCGTGCATCGGACGCGTCCCCAGCCCGGAACCGGCGCTACCATCGGCGGCCAACGTGACCGGGGCAGGAGGGGGCATTGAGCGAGCCGGGGCAGGACCACGCGCGCGTGACCGGTGGGGGCGTGATGCGCACGCTGCGGGCGGGCCTGGCAAAGGCGCGCGCGGCGGGCGCCGGATTGATCGCCACGGCGCTGCCGCAGCTGTTCGGCGCGGGCGTCGCGTTGATCACCGTGCGCGTGTACTCGCAGATCCTGCGGCCCGTCGAACTCGGCCGGGTGATGCTGGTGCTCGGCGGCTGGGCTCTGCTCGACGTGGTGTACTCGGCCGCGGTCAAGCAGACCGCGTTCTTCCTCGCGTCCAAGCCAGGCGGCCTGTGGATTTTGCTCGAACGCTTGCGCGCGGATCGCGGGCGCACGGCAGCGTCGTCGGCAGCGCTGCTGATCGTCGCGGGCGTGTTGGTGCGCGCCGCGGCCGACTGGACCTACGTCGGTCTGGCGCTGTGCCTTGCGGCCTACGTGCTGATCGAAACCAGGCGCGCGGAGTCGGTCGCGATCCTCGGTTTTGCCGACAACCGGGTCGGTTTCGGTTGGCAGACCGCGTTCGACGCGGCGGCGATGGCGCTGGCCACGTCGCTGGCCCTGTACGCCAGCCCCGACCCCGCGCGACTGCTGTGGGCGTCGACCGCGGCGCGGCTGACGTCGCTGCTGTTCTCCGGCTGGCTGGTCAGGCGGCGACGGATCCACGGCGCGCGCGCGAACGCGCAGCAGCCCGACCGCGCGGGGCTGCCGGCGTATTTCCGCAGCATGATGGCGATGGGCGCAGTCGGCTGGCTGTTCGGGTTCCTCGACCGGTACCTGGTGGCGAGCGCCGGCGGGGTCGCGATCGCCGGCATCTACGCCATCACCGTCGGGCTCGTCGGCCGACCGTACAACGTGCTGGGCGCGGCGTTGTCGACCCAGTTCCGTCCGGGGTTGTTCTCCGGCATCGCGGCCGACGATCGCGCGCAGGCCGTCCGCGCCGAGCGACGCTGGTTCGGCAGCGCGGCGGTGCTCGGGATCGTCGGCGCGCTGTGTTTCCTGGTCGCCGCGCGCCCGGTCGTGCAACTGCTGCTTGCCGCGCGCTACCGCGGCTCGGCGCTGCCTCTGCTGCCCGTGCTCGCCGTCGCCTTCACCTGTACGATGCTGTCGCATGTTTTCGACAACCGGATCATGGCCGAAGGGCGGGGGCGGACGCTGCTCATGATCCAGATGGCCGGAATCCCGGTCGCCGCGGCCGCCTTGAGCGCGGGCGCGTATTGGGGAGGGGCCGTGGGCGCGGTGTGGGGAAGGCTGTTGTCCGAAATGTTCCGCCTGGGCATGGTGGCCGCGCTGGCGGCGCGGACGTCGGGGAGGCGCGGTTGAAGGTCGCCATCGCGACGTCGCGCCCGTTCCATCTGGTGCACCTGGGGCGTGAACTCGCCGCGCTGGGTCATCAGGTCACCGTCTATGGCTACATCCCCGGCGCCCTGGTCGGCCGTTACCGACCGGGGGCGGCGCGCTATGTCAGCCTGTTCGGCGCGTTGCTGCCGTGGACCGCGCTGGCCCTGCAGCGCCGCGCGCAGGGCCTGCAGACGACGGCGACACGGCGGCTGTTCGCGCTGGTCGACGACGCCGTTGCGCGGCGCCTGCAGCCGTGCGACGTGTTCATCGGGCTTTCGGGCGTGGCGCTGCGCAGCTTGCAGGTGGCGCGGCAGCGCTACGGCGCGCTGACCATCTGCGACCGCGGCTCCAGCCACGTCCTGCTGCAGCGTCGCCTGCTGGAGCGCGACGGCGCGGCGCCGCTCGACGCCGACTACGTGCGGCGCGAACTCGAGGCCTACGCGATCGCCGACCGCGTGGTGGTGCCTTCGCGGTTCGCGCGCGGCAGTTTCGTCGACGAAGGGTGCGACCCGCAGCGCGTGTTCTCCAACCCGTACGGCGTCGACCTGGACCGCTTCGCCGTCCCGGGGCCGGAGCGTGCGCGCCGCGCCCGCGGCGACCCGTGGCGGCTGCTGTTCGTCGGCGCCTGGAGCCATCGCAAGGGCTGCGACCTGATCGAGGCGCTGCTGCGGGCCGAACCGGACCTGCACGTGACCCACGCTGGGACCGCAGCGGGGCTCGCGTTGCCGCGGCACGGCCGGTTCCGCAGCGTCGGCCACGTTCCGAACGCCGACCTGGCGTCGCTGTACGGCGCGCACGATGCCTTG
Source organism: Pseudomonadota bacterium (assembly GCA_021798395.1). Classification (GTDB taxonomy): domain Bacteria; phylum Pseudomonadota; class Gammaproteobacteria; order Burkholderiales; family Burkholderiaceae_C; genus Thiomonas_A. The sequence continues at coordinate 15,351 of JAJZHS010000007.1, read as the reverse complement.
CTCCTGCCGTCGCGCGAGGACGGATTCGGCATGGTCATGCTCGAGGCATTGGCCTGCGGGCTTCCGGTGGTCGGCAGCGCCCACACCGGCGCGCCGGATCTGGCGGCCTGGTTCGACGACCTGCGCGTGGTGTCGTTGATGCCCGCCATCACCGCCGAAGGCCTGCTGCACGCCGTGCGCGCGCAGCGGGCCGCGATCGAGCGCGACGGCGCGCGGCGGCTCGATCCGAGCGAGCGCCGGGCGCTGTGCTGGTCGGGGTACGGGGCGCGGTACGACGCGTTCCTGCGCAGTGTGCGCGACGTGCCGGCGGGCGGGTGATG
>JAJZHS010000007.1:0-15021 GCA_021798395.1 Pseudomonadota bacterium | reverse complement strand
GCGCCGCGAATCGTCCTCGTGGCGATCTACTTCGGACGCCTGCCCGATTACATCGGGCTGTGGCTGCAATCGTGCGCGGCGAATCCCGGGATCGACTGGCTGCTGATTTGCGATCAGCCGGGGCGGATCGAGCCTCCGGGCAACGTCACGGTGCATCGCTCGAGCCTCGATGAGATCCGCGCGATGCTGTCGGAGGCGCTCGGTTTCGCGGTGGCCTTGCCGACGGCGTACAAACTGTGCGATTTCCGACCCGTGTATTGGACGATACTCGACAGGCTGGGGTGGACCTACGATTACTGGGGGCATTGCGACGTCGACGTCTATTTCGGCAGGCTGCTCGATTTCGTCGGGCCGCCGATCCGCGCTGGGTATGACCGGATTTTCGGCCTGGGTCATTTGTCGATCCTGCGCAACAGTCCGCTGGCGAAACTGGCGTTCGCGCTGCCGAGTCGTGCCCCGGCGTGGCGCGCCATCTTCACCCGCGGGGCGAATTTCGGATTCGATGAGCACCGTGGGGTCAACCGGACGTGGCGGGCGTGGCGCCTGCGCTACCACGAGGACGAAAGCGTGGTCGCCGATATCGATCCGGGGTTTGACTCGCCGCGCCTGGCGCATCTGCCGGGAAACCGTCGCGGCCAGGTTTTCGGCGTCGACGCGACGGGCGCCGTGGTGCAGCGGGTGGCGGGCAGCCCGGGGGCCGGGCGGGCCTTTGCTTATCTGCATTTCCAGAAACGCGCGATGCGCATCGGGGTCGATTCGGCACCGTTTCTGGTGGCGCGGGACGGTTTCGTGCCGTGGCGCGACGGGGTGCGCGGCGCGGGGCTTGCGTGGCGCGAATGGCCCAGATTGGCGCGCGCCTGGCTGCGCTTTTTCAGGAAGCGTTGCGGATGGGTCCGCTGAATTATGATGTGTGCACGACCGGGTTTTCATTCCTGCAGTTCCACGCGATGAGGCGCATGGCGATACCGCCGCAACGATCGTGCACCCGCGCGGCGGCCCACAGGCCGGCCGGGGAGGGCTAGAGTCATGGGCTCCCCGCCGCGGGTCTCCGTGCTGCTGGCCGTGCGCGACGGCATGCCGTTTCTGCCCGCGGCGGTCGACAGCATCCTCGGCCAGAGCTTCGAGGATCTGGAGTTGGTCCTGGTCGACGACGGCAGCGCCGACTCCGGCGTCGCGTACATCGCGGCGTTGCCCGATCCGCGCGTCGTGCGCCTGCGCACCGACGGCGTCGGGCTGGTCGGCGCGCTGAATCTGGGGTTGGGCGCGTGTCGCGGCGAATTCATCGCGCGCATGGACGCCGACGACATCAGCCGCGCCGACCGGATCGCGGCGCAAGTCGCTTTCCTCGACGCGCACGCCGAGGTGGGCGTGGTCTGCTCGGACATCGTGCGCATCGACGACGAGGGCCGATCGCTCGGCGGCGAGCAGTTCCAGATCGCGTCGAGCGCGGCGTTGAAGCAGGCGCTGCTGCTGCGCCGGCGGTACAAGCCCGTGGTGCACCCGAGCGTGATGATCCGAACCGCGCTGTTGCGCGACATCGGCGGCTACCGCGACTACGCCGCGGCCGAGGACATCGATCTCTGGCTGCGACTGGTCGATCGCACCGAATTCGCCCGCATCGACGCGCCGTTGCTGACGTACCGGCTCAGCGCGCGCGGAATCAGCCGGCGTCAGCGCAGGCGGCAGACCGTCAGCGCGCTGCTGGCCGTGCTCAACTACGAGGTCTGCTCGGCTCGGGGCGTCGATCTGTTCGTCGAGCATCCTGCACTGCTGCAGGACATGGCGCGCGCGTTCGAACAGTTCGCGGCGCATGTGGGCGGCGGCGCGGCGTGTTTCGAGGAACTCAAGGCGGGGCTGCGCGGGCGCAGGCCCGGCGCCGCGCTGCGGGCCGCGTGGCGTGGGGCGGTGCATTTTCCGGACCGCCTGTTTCCGCGGCAGCGCCGGCGTCTGGCGCGGCGCGAGATCGATCGGCGGGTCGCCTTGAGTTGCGCCCTGCTCGATGCGCTGGCCGCGTTGCCCGCGCAGACCGCGCGCTGGGCCGGCGGGGCGTGAGGCGAAGGTCATGGAATATCTTTACGCGGCGTTGATGGCGGGCTTGTGCGTGTACACGGTGCTGCGCATGGCGCGCAGCGACTGGGGGCGCTTCATGCCGCTGGGCGTGCTCGGCCTGTTCTCGGTTGGCTATTACGTTCTGCCGATCGTCTTCCAGCACGCGGCGCAGGTTGACGTGCTGGATCCGCAGGACGTGGCCGACGTCCTTCGCATGGACGTGATCTTCTTCCTGTTCCTGATCGCCGGGTACGAATTCGTGATCTGGATCGCAAGCCCGCGGGAGGATTTCGTCGTCACTTTTCCGCGCTTCGACATGGTGTTCATGCAGCGGTGGCGTCTGATCTTCGTGGTGAGTTTCGCCGTGTGGGTCTTGTATTTTCTGCACGGGGGGCTGACCAGCTACAGTTCGTCGAACTTCGACGCCTATTTCCTGCAGCGCAGCAAACTGGCCGGACTGCTCGGCGCGCTGTCGAACTATGCGATGGGCGCGATGGCCACCTGCATCGCGTGGGCGGGGCGCAACGGCGAACGGCGCGCGATGCGCTGGATGCTCGCGGCCTACGCCGTGCCGGTGATCCTTCTGCTGACGACGGCGCAGCGCCTCAGCGTGATCACGCCGGTGTTTGTCCTCGTGGCCGCGCTGGCGGTGTTCGGACAGCAGCGGACGAGCCTGAAGTTCCTGGCCATCGGCATCGGCGTGCTGCTCGTCATCAGCCCGTTCATGGTGTTTCTCCGGGAGTTCCAGGTCGGACACGCTTCCGGGTTGGGGCGGGAGAAAATCCTGGTGGCGTCCGAATATTTCAACTACGGCGGTGGAGATCTGTTCGGGCGGATGATCGATTCGATCATGCACCGCGCCGACCTGATCAACGTTTCGGTGTATCTTAAGGATTACATAGATGCTGTCGGATATGCGACAGGAAAATATTATCTGTCGATTGTCGAGAGTTTTGTCCCACATTTCTTCCTGGCGCACAAGCTGTACCCGCTGAGCGACAGCGGAACATATTGGGGCGATTTGTCCGTGATCGCCTGGACGATTCTCGAGGGGCATACGGTCGGAAGTTTGACGGCATTTGGCGCCATTTATGCCTACCATGAAGGAGGATGGTTCTGGGTGCCGTTCAACGGGGTGCTCACCGGGGTCTCGATCGCGTTCGTCTACGTCGTGCTCGGCCGCGGCAGCATCACCGCGCGGTGGCTCTACCTGTTCACCTTCGTGGCGGCGTGCGTGCAATTCGTCCCGCCGAGCCTGTTCCAGTACTGGGTCGCCGTGTCCAGCCTCGTCCCGAGCCTGATCGTGCTGGCGCTGGTGCACCGTTTCGTGATGCCGGTGCTCGACGCGCGCCGGCGACGCGCCGTGGCCGGGCGTTGACCATGCGGCTGCTGCAGATCGTGCCGACACTGGACCCGCGCTCGGGCGGCGTGGCCAACGGCGTGGTCGAACTGGCGCGGGCGTGGACGGCGTGCGGCGTGCACTCGGAGATCGTCGTCGTCGACGCGCGGCAGCGCTGCGTCGACGCGGGCGTTCCGGTCCATGTCGCGGCTCCGGCGTACGGCGGGTACGCCTTTGCGCCGGCGCTGGCGCGCTGGCTGGCGGGACATGTCGGCCGCTTCGACGGCCTCGTGCAGCACGGCATTTGGCAGTATCCGGGGGTCGCGGCACGTCGCGCAGCCCTGCGTTGCCGCAAGCCGTACATCGTGTTCCCGCACGGGATGCTCGACCCGTGGTTCAAGCGCACCTACCCGGCCAAGCACATCAAGAAGACGCTTTACTGGCGCTGCGGACAATACCCCGTGCTGCGCGACGCTCGTGCCGTGTGCTTCACCTGCGACGAGGAGCGGTCGGCCGCGCGCACATCGTTCTGGCCCAACACCTGGCGCGAGGAGACGGTCGGTTTCGGTTCGGCGTCGCCGCCGGGAGCCGTTGCCGACGCGTTCGTGCGCGCGCACCCCGCTCTGGCGGGAAGGCGGTTCGCGCTGTTCCTCGGCCGCCTGCACGAGAAGAAAGGCTGCGACCTGTTGCTCGACGCCTTCGCCCAGGCGTGCCGCGACGACGCGACGCTGGACCTGGTCATGGCGGGGCCAGACCAGACGGGCTGGCTGGCGGCGCTGCGGGAGCGGGCCGTCGCGGCCGGGATCGCGCAGCGCGTGCACTGGACCGGGCACCTCGAAGGCGACGTCAAATGGGGCGCCCTGCAGGCGGCCGAAGTCTTCATCCTGCCGTCGCACCAGGAGAACTTCGGCGTCGTCGTGGCCGAGGCGCTGGCGTGCGGCACACCGGTGCTGGTTTCCGACAAGGTCAACATCTGGCGCGAAGTCGACTCCGATGGCGTCGGTTTCGTCGCGCCCGACACGCTCGACGGAACCGTCGCCCTGTTGCGGCGCTGGCGCGCCACGCCGGAGCACGAGCGCGACGCGATGCGTCGGCGTGCGCGCGCCAGCCACGCGCAGCGCTACGCCATGCCCGCGGTGGCCCAGCGGGTGTTCGCCCTGTTCGCCGCGGTCGCGCCATGAATCACGCCGATCCCCGCTACCTGCGTCCGGCCTTTTCGCGCGGCAACCGCGTGCGGCGCGCGCTGTGGGGCGTTGTCTGGAACCTCCTTTTCAGGACGTCGCCGCGCCCGCTGTTCGCATGGCGCAGCGCGCTGCTGCGGCTGTTCGGCGCGCAGATGGAGGCGCATTGTCACGTCTACCCCGGTGCGCGCGTGTGGGCGCCGTGGAATCTGCACTGCGCCACCGGCGCCGCGATCGCCGACGAAGCGATCGTCTACAACCCCAGTCCGATCCGCCTGGGGACGCACGCGATCGTGTCGCAGCAGGCGTACCTCTGCGGCGCGACGCACGACGCCGACGATCCCGGCTTTCCGTTGCGCTCGGCACCGATCGAGATCGGTGACTATGCCTGGATCTGCGCCCGCGCGACGGTGATGCCCGGAGTGCGCGTGGGCGCGCGGGCGGTGCTCGCGCTGGGCAGCGTGGCCACCCGCGACCTGCCGCCGGGAATGATCTGCGCCGGCATGCCGGCGCGTCCGGTGCGCGCCAGGGGAGGAGGGCAGGCATGAGCGACCGCGCACCCGCAGGCGCGATGCCCGGCCACGGAGTCTCGGTCCTGGTGCTGACCCGCAACGAGGAGCACGACCTGCCCGGATGCCTGGCGTCGGTGAACTGGTGCGACGACGTCCACGTGTTCGACTCGTTCAGCGACGACCGCACGGCCGAGATCGCAACGCGTTTCGGCGCGTCCGTGACGCAGCGGCGCTTCGACGGGTACGCATCGCAGCGCAATGCCGCTCTGGACGGGCTGCGGTTCAGGCACCCGTGGGTGCTGATCCTCGACGCCGACGAACGCGTGCCGCAGGCGCTGCGCGACGAGATCGCGGCGACGGTGGCGGCCGGACCCGACGCCGCGGCGTTCCGCATCCGGCGTCGCGACTTTTTCATGGGACGCTGGCTCAAGCACGCGCAGATTTCGCCGTTCTATGTCCGTTTGCTGCGCGTCGGCCGCGGGCACTACGAGCGCGAGATCAACGAGGTGCTGCGGGTCGACGGCGCGGTCGGCGAATTGCGCGAGCCGTTCGACCACTTTCCGTTCTCCAAGGGGCTGGCGCATTGGGTCGCCAAGCACAACGTCTACTCGAGCATGGAGGCCGAACTGATCGTGCGGCGCGGCAAGGGCCGCTGCAGCGTGCGGCGCGCGTTGTTCGCACGCGATTTCCATCTGCGCCGCGAACATCAGAAGGCCCTGTTCTACCGGCTGCCTCTGCGGCCCCTGATCAAGTTCGTCTACATGCTGTTCGTGCGCGGCGCCGTGCTCGACGGGCGCGCGGGCCTGACCTACGCCGCGCTGCAGGCCTTCTACGAATACCTGATCGTGCTGAAGACGCGCGAGCTCGCCGGGACGGGGACGTGATGCGGATCCTGCTCTGCGGCATCAATTTCGCGCCCGAGCTCACCGGAATCGGCAAGTACACCGGCGACATGGCTGCCTGGCTGGCCGAACGCGGCCACGAGGTCCGCGTCGTCACGGCCCCGCCCTATTACCCGGACTGGCGCGTCGCCGACGGGGATCGCGGCCTGCGCTACCGGCGCAGCGCGCATGCGCTGGGCCGCGGCAGCCTCCAGGTCACGCGGTGTCCGATCTGGGTTCCGCGCCGGCCTTCGGGGCCGGCGCGGTTGCTGCACCTGTTGAGCTTCGCGCTGAGCAGCGCCCCGGTGCTTTTCGGGCAGTGGCGCTGGAAGCCCGAGCTGGTCTGGATGGTCGAGCCGCCGCTGGTCTGCGCGCCGCAGGTCGCGCTGTTCACGCGGCTGTGCCGGGCCGTCGGCTGGCTGCACGTGCAGGACTTCGAAGTCGACGCGGCGTTCGACCTCGGGCTGCTGCGCGGCGCGCGCCTGCGCGGTGCCGTGCTGGCCGCCGAGCGGTGGCTGCTGAGGCGTTTCGACCGCGTCTCGGCGATTTCGCCGCAGATGGTCGACCGGCTCCGAGCCAAGGGCGTCGCCGCCGACCGCGCGGTGCTGTTTCCGAATTGGGCCGACCTGGCCGCGATCGTGCCGCAGCCCTTCGCCGCCGACGGCGGCCGCAACGCGCTGCGCGACGCGCTGGGAATCGGGCCCGACTGCATTGTCGCGCTGTACTCCGGCAACATGGGTGCCAAGCAGGGGCTGGAAACCCTGGCCGCGGTGGCGCGGGCGCTCGCGGCCAGGCGCGGCGTTCGGTTCGTGTTCTGCGGCGAAGGCGCGTGCCGCGCCGAGCTCGAGCGCGCATGCGCCGGCCTGGATCGGGTGACCTTTCTCGCGCTGCAACCGGTCGCGCGCCTGGGCGAATTGCTGAACATGGCCGACATCCACCTGCTGCCGCAGCGCGCCGACGCGGCCGACCTGGTGCTGCCGTCCAAGCTCACCGGCATGCTCGCCAGCGCGCGGCCCGTCGTCGCCGGGGCGCGCGCCGGCAGCGGACTGGCGGCCTGGATCGACGGCTGCGGTGTGTGCGTCGAGCCCGACGACGCCGACGCGATGGCGCGCGCCGTGGACCTGCTGGCGGCGGACCGCGCGCTGCGTGCCCGGCTGGGGGCGGCGGGACGCGCGCGCGCGCAGCGCGACCTCGACCGCGATGCGGTGCTGGGTCGCTTCGACGACGCCGCGCGCGCGCTGTGCGCGCGCGCGGGGGCGCAGCGATGACCCCGCGCGACACCCGGGTCGATGCGTCGACGGCGGCGCTGCAGCTGCGTCTGGTCGATCTTTTGCTGCTGCTCGGCGGCTTCGTCGCGCTGACGCGGCTGCTCGGGCAGGACGTGAGCCGCTATTACCTGTTGTTGCTGACCCTGACGCTGCTGTTGTTCGAACTGTTCGCTCAGGTCAGCGCGCTGTATCGCAACCGCTGGCGCGCTTTGCGCGCCGAAATCTCGCACCTGCTGCTGCTGTGGGCGGCGGTGTCGATGGCGCTGCTGGCGATGGCGTTCGCGTTCAAGGTGTCGGCGATCTATTCCCGGCGCTTCCTCGGCGCCTGGGGCGTGTTGACGCCGATCGCGATGTCGCTGTGGCGCGTCGCCCTGCACGCGCACATGCGGCGCGCGAATCGCCATGGCATGCACGTGCGCAGGCAGGTCTTCGTCGGCGCCGGGACCAACGCGCTGCGCCTGGCCGAACGTCTGGCCGACGCACCGGAATCACGCATCGTCGGCGTGTACGACGACCGTGCGGCCGGGCGTCTGGTTCCCGGTGCGCTGGCGCTTCTCGGCGGTACCGCTGCCCTGCTCGACGACGCGCGCGCCGGCCGCATCGACGACGTTTTCATCACCCTGCCGCTGCACGCGCAAAAGCGCATCATCGACCTGGTCAACGAACTGGCCGACACCACGGCTTCGGTCTACATCGTCCCCGACGCCTTCGTATTCGACATGATGCAGGCGACGTGGAGCAGCATCGCCGGCTATCCGATCATCAGCATCAACGACTCGCCTTTGTTCGGCGTCGACGGATCGTTCAAGCGGCTCGAGGACCTGGTCCTCGGCAGCTTGATCCTGGCGCTGATCAGCCCGCTGATGCTGCTGATCGCCATCGGCGTCAAATGGAGCTCTCCGGGGCCGGTGCTGTTCCGCCAGCGCCGCTACGGCCTCAACGGCCACATCGTCGAAGTCTGGAAATTCCGCAGCATGACCGTCGTCGAGGACGGCGACCGCGTCGAACAGGCCACCCGCGGCGACGCGCGCGTGACGCGTTTCGGTGCGTTCCTGCGCGCGCATTCGCTCGACGAGTTGCCCCAGTTCTTCAACGTGTTGCAGGGGCGCATGTCGATCGTCGGCCCGCGCCCGCATGCCGTGCTGCACAACGAGCAGTACCGCAGGCTGATCCATGGCTATATGCTGCGCCACAAGGTCAAGCCGGGGATCACCGGGTGGGCGCAGATCAACGGCTGGCGCGGCGAGACCGACACCGTCGAGAAAATGCGCAAGCGCGTCGAGTGCGATCTGTATTACATGCGCAACTGGTCGATTTGGCTCGACCTGCGCATCATCGCCCTGACCGTTCTCAAGGGATTCAACGACCGCAATGCGTACTGAACGCGCCGCGAACGCGATCGGCGTGCGCGGCACGGCGCTCGTCGGACTGCTGTGGCTGATGCCGTTGCCGCTGGCCAGCAACCGGATCTGGCTGGTCGACCTGTGGCTGGTGGGCGTGCTGGCGCTCGCGCTGGCCGAAATCTGGTCGGACAAGGCGGCGCTGCGGCGCGGCTGGTGGCGTGGGGTGCCGCGCGGCCTGCGCGCGCACATGGCGCTGATGCTGGCCTGGGTATTGCTCGTCGCGCTGCAGCTCGTGCCGCTTCCGCTGGCCCTGCGCAACGCGCTGGCCGGCACCGCCGGGCCGGCACTGCCGGTCGTGCACGACGGTTTCGCTCCGCTGTCGATCGATCCGTACGCCACCTCGGGCTATCTGGCGAAGGCCGTCCTGCTGCTTCTCGTGCAGTGGTTGTTGTTGCGCCGTTTCGACAATCGGCCGCGGCTTGCCAAGCTGGTCTGGAGCTGGCTGGCGATCGGCGCCGCCGAGGCGCTCGCCGCGGTCGTGCTGTACGCGACCGCGTCGACGTACATGCTGTTCTTCGTCACCGTGTACCAGGGATTGCACGGCACCGGGACGTTCGTCTACCACAATCAGTTCGCCGGATACATGGAACTGATGCTGGCCCTCGGGATCGGCTGGATGATCGCGCTGCTCGGCCGCGACGCCGTGGCCGACCGGCGCGGCGGCGCGGTCGGCGCGCTGTTCGCCGTGCTGCGGCTGTTGAACAGCAGCAAGGCGCCGTTGCGCGTGCTGCTCGTCCTGTTCGTCGTCGGCCTGATCATCAGCCGCTCGCGCATGGGCAACGCCGCGTTTTTCGTCGCGTTGTGGCTGGTGGGCAGCGCCTTGCTGTTCGCGTTGCACCGCCGGGGAGCGGCGGCGGCGCGGGTGGCGAAGGCGGTCGCCGTGTTGATGATCAGCATTTTCGTCATCGACGTGGCGATCGTCGGCGATGTCGTCGGCATCGACAAAGTCATGCAGCGCATCGAACGCACGCACTTGAGCAATCGGCCCGCGGCGCCCGGTGCGGCGCGGCCGGTGCATCGCGAGCAATCGGTCGACCAGCGCATCGCGCCGGGCATGTCGGCGCTGGGCATGCTGCGCGACCACCCGCTGTTCGGTACCGGGGGGGGGACATTCTTCCTCGGTTTCATGCCGTACCGGCCATCGAACGTTACAGGATATTACCAACACGCGCACGACGATTACGTTGAATTCCTCGTGGAAAATGGCATCATCGGTGTCATTCCGCTGGTCGCGCTGCTGCTCTGGAGCCAGCGACGCGGCTGGTCGCTGTTGCTGGCGCGCGATGCCAGCGGCTTCGAGCGCGGTCTTGCGTTCGCATCGGTGATGGGGGTGACCGAATTGCTGCTTCACGCCACGGTCGATTTCAATTTGCAGAATCCGACCAATGCCATGCTGTTTTTGTGGCTTCTGGCGCTGCCGCATTGGCTCGACGCCCGCCGGCAGCGGCGCGCGGCGAGAACGGGGGAAGATCGCAAGCGTTCCTTCTGCAATAATCAAGCGCAAATGATGTGCGGTCGCGATTCGGCCGGAGCCAACGATCACGGGGTGGTGGGCGTATGAAGACATTCAAGCTTGCTCTTCTCGGGCTGGCGCTGAGCGCGTCATACGCGCATGCCGCCGAATCTCTGGTGCCGTCGCTCGGCACGGCGTCGGGCTACCAGACGCCGCAGGGCGGGTTCGCCGGGCCCAGCATCTACATCCCGACCACCGGCGCGGTGACCGGGACCGGGATCGTTCTCGGTGCGGCGCGCCTGCATCCAGGCGTCACCGTGTCGTACGGGCACGACAGCAACGTGAATCTGTCGAGCGGGCCAGGCAAGCTCAGCTCGAACGTCACGCTGATCCAGCCGCAACTGATCCTGAGCCGCACCTTGAACGCGACCGAGCATTACGACGCGTATTACAAGGGAAGCTACGCGAAGTACACCAGCGCGAACAACTACGACTACAACGATTCGGCCTTCGGGGTCGACGGCGCGAAAGCCTGGACCCCGCGCCTGCGCACGTCGTTCAAGCTGCAGTACGCGATCGGCCACGACGCGGCCAATTCCTATGTCGCGACCAACGCCATCGAGCGCTGGACCAGCCCGACCCTGCAAGCCGTCGTGCATTACGGAACGCCGCGCAGCGAGGGGCAGCTCGAATTCGAAGGCGACTACAAGCAGCAGCGGTACAGCGACGCGATCATGCAGCCGTACAACATCGACGAGGCGAGGCTGGTCGGCCGCTTCTTCCTGAAGCTGCATCCGAAAACCCACGCCATCTTCGAGTTGGCCACCGAGAGCGACCGCTATCCGAATTTCGGCGCGTCCAACGGGACCCAGGAGCGCGCCACCGTCGGTCTGCAATGGGATGCGACCGCGAAGACCTCCGGCATGGCGAAGATCGGCATGATGCACGAGAGTTCGAGCAACGGCGGCGGCGGCAACAGCGGGCTGGCGTGGGACGCCGCGATCACCTACAAGCCGCGGATCTATTCCGAGTTCAAGCTCGAAGGCTCGCGTGACTACGCCGAATGGGCGAACGTGGTGAACAGCTACATCGTCACCCAGGGCGCGGCGCTGAGCTGGGTCCAGCACTGGCCGCACCGCATCACGTCGACCGCCGGCCTGCTCGATTACCGCGACCAGTTCCTCGGCTCGGGGCGCGTCGACGACCGCCGCGGCGTGTCGCTGAAGGCCGAGTATGCGTTCGGGCACCAGGACATCTACCACTTCGGACTGCAGGAAATCCTGCTCGACCGTTCGTCGAACACGGCGGGATTCAGCTTCCACGAAGCCCTCACACTGCTCAGCCTGGGGATTCAGCTCTGATTTCAAGGGGCGTTCACATGATGCGCAATCGCGGACACTGGCTGCGGGGGCTGCTGCTGGGGCTGCTGCTGCTGGGTGGCGTGCAGGCGGGCGCGCGCGCGCAGCCGGTGACGACCGCGTCGGCGCCGGCGTCGGCGCCGAACGCCGTGGTGGTCGGCTCGGGGCAGGCCCGTCGCCGCGCCTGGGCCGACAAGAATTCGTACAAGCTTGGCCCCGGCGACGTGATCGACATCTACGTCTACGGCGAGCCCGAACTCACCCGATCGAAGATCCAGTTGTCCGAAGGCGGAACCATCGCCTATCCGTTCGGCAATGTCGACGCCGTCGGCCTGACGCCAAGCCAGCTCGAGACGGCGATCGAGCGCGGATTGAAACAAGGCTACCTGATCAATCCGCGGGTTTCGGTCGTCATTGACCAGTACCGTCCCTTCTTCATCTACGGCGAAGTCAAGAAGCCCGGCGCGTATCCGTTCCAGCCCGGGCTCAACGTGCGCAAGGCCGTGACCCTGGCCGGAGGTTTCACCGAGCGCGCCGACCAGAACAAGATCTACATCGTCCGCGAGACGTCTCCCAGGGAGACGGCGCACAAGATCGGCCTTGGCGGCAGTGTGCTGCCGGGCGACACGCTGACTGTCGAGGAAAGCTTTTTCTGATGAGTGACGCAGCGCTGAAGCCCGAGCACCCCAGCATCCTGGGGGCGCGCCAATTGCAGGTCGAGACTTTGGAACTGGTCACGTTCTGGCGCACCTTGCTCAAGCACAAGCTGACGATCGTCGGCTTGGCGATTTCAATCGGTGTGCTGGCGGCGGTCATGGCGTACATGATGACCCCGATCTACCGCGCCACGGCTTTGCTCAAGCTCGAGGACAACGCGTCCAAGGTGCTGTCGATCGAGCAGGTCTATTCGAGCCTGGCGCAGACCAGCGAACAGGTGCAGACGCAGTCCTACATCCTGCGCTCGCGCACCATCGCCGCTCGGGTCGTGCGCAAGCTCCACCTCGACACCAACCCCGAATTCGACCCGCGCCTGCACCAGACCTGGCGCGACAAGCTGAAGGTCGCGCTCGGGCTGGCCAAGCCGCCGGGCCAGGGCGGCCGCTTCGATGCCGCGGTCGGTATGGTCATGAGCCACGTCGCGGTGGCCCCGGTGCGCCTGAGCGACCTGATCGAGGTCAGCTACGAATCGGCCGATCCGCGCATGGCGGCGCTGATCGCCAACACGTACGCCGAGCAGTACATCCACAATGACATGGACAACAAGTTCAGGATGACGCAGCAGGCGAACCAGTGGCTGAACGACCACCTGACCGGCCTGAAAGCCAAGCTTGAGGCGTCCGAGCAGCGCCTGCAGAATTACCGCAACAAAGAGAACATCATCGAAGTCAACGGCAACGCCGTCAGCGGATCGGGCAGCCAGCTGGAAGGGTTGGTCACCAACCTGGTCACGGCGCGCATGAGCCTGGCACAGGCCGACAGCGCGTACCGGCAGATCCAGGAAGCGCAGCGCAACGGCACGTCGGTCGACTCGCTGCCGATGGTGATGCGCGACCCGGTCGTGTCCGAGCTCGAGCAGGTTGTTGCGCAAAAGCAACAAAAAGTGACCGAGCTGTCGAAACGGTATGGGCCGAAGTTCATCACCATGATCCAGGCCAAGGCCGAATTGCAGCAGGCCAAGGATAACTTGAGGCACCAGGTCGCGATCGTCGTCGCGAGCATCGAGCACACTTACAACGCGGCGCGGTCGAACGTGCAGGCTCTGTCGGGTGCCGTGGCCGAAGTCAAGGGAAGCATCCGGCAGGCCAACGAGAAGCAGTTCACCCTCGCCGATCTGCAGCGCGACGTCGAGACCAACCAGCAGGTCTACGACCTGTTCCTCAAGCGGTTCAAGGAAACCAGCGCGGCCGACGACCTGACCAAGCCGATCGCCAGCGTCGTCGACGCCGCGGTCACGCCGCAGGTCCCCGTGCGCCCCAACAAGACGCAGATCGTGACGGTCGCGCTCTGCCTGGGTCTGCTGTTCGGAATCGCCGTCGCGCTGCTGTTCGAGCGTCTCGACACCACCGTGCGCAGCACCGAGGAAGTCGGCCTGCGCCTGGGCCAGCCGATCCTGACCACGTTGCCGCTGCTGAAGGACCACGACCACATCGGCCGCCGCTACCTCGCCGACCCCCGCTCCCAGTTCGCCGAGGCGATCCGCACTGCGCGCACCGGGGTGCTGCTGTCGGCGATCGACCAGCCGCACAAGGTGCTGGTCATCACGTCGTCGCTGCCCGGCGAGGGGAAGACCACGTTCGCCGCCAATTTGGCGCTGGCGCACGCGCAGACGAAGCGCGTGCTGCTGATCGACGCCGACATGCGCAAGCCGCGCCTGTCCAGGGAGCTTGGTCTCGATGACGATCTCGTCGGGCTGTCGGCGCTGGCTTCCGGCGAGGCCGAGGTGAAGGACTGCGTGCGCAGCCTGCCGGATTCGGCGCTGCAGGTCATCACCGCGGGCGCAGTGCCGCCGAATCCGCTCGAACTGATGCTGTCGCAGCGTTTCCAGGAGACGGTGGCCGCGCTGGCGCGCGACTACGACCTGGTGATCATCGATTCGCCGCCGGTGCATTTGGTCAGCGATGCGATCATCTTGTCGACGCTCGCCACCGGCGTGATTTTCGTCATGAAGGCCAATTCGACTCCGTACCAGGTCGCGCAGCGCTGCTTGCGCGCGCTGCAAAACGCCAAGGCCACGCTGTTCGGCGTGGTGCTCAACCAGCTCGACTTCAAGAAGGCCGAGTCGCATTACGGCGACTACTCGGGGTACGGCGCGTACGGCAAGGACGCCGCGGGTTACTACAGCACGAAGGAATCCAGCTGACCCCAAGCGGGCTCGCCGTCGCCGGAGGGCCGCCACGATGATCGACCTGCATTCGCACCTGCTGCCCGGAATCGACGACGGTGCCGTCGACCTCGAAGACGCCCTGGCGCTCGCGCGGCTGGCGGTGGCCGACGGCATCGAGCTCAGCGTGGTCACGCCGCACGTGCACCTCGAGCGCTACGCCAACGACCGCGCTTCGGTGCACGAGGCCGCAGCGCGTTTCGCCGACGCGCTGCAGCGCGCCGGAATCGCCTTGCAGCTGCGCGCCGCAGGCGAGGTGCGCATCGGTCCCGACATGGTCGAGATGCTCGAGCGCGACCAGATCCCGTTTCTCGGCAGCCTCGGCGGCTACCGCGTGGTGCTGCTCGAGTTTCCGCACGGCGGAATCCCGGTCGGCTCCGAACGCTTCGTGCGCTGGCTGATCGCGCAGAAGGTGCGTCCGCTGATCGCGCACCCCGAGCGCAACCGCGAACTGATGCGCGACGTCGCCCGCATCCGGCCTTATCTCGACATGGGCTGCCTGCTGCAGGTCACCGCAGGCTCGCTGCTCGGCCAGTTCGGCGCCGCGGCGCAGGCCGCGGCCGAGACCTGGCTGGCCGAGGACCGGGTGTTCGCGCTGGCCACCGACGCGCACGACCGGCAGCACCGCCCGCCGAACCTGGGCCAGGCCCGCGCCCTACTCGAAGCGCGCGGCCAGCACGAACTTGCCGCCCGCCT
>JAJZHS010000196.1 GCA_021798395.1 Pseudomonadota bacterium | reverse complement strand
TTCGCGCGGGTGCGCGGCCAGCGAATGGCGCAGGCCGCGGATCTCGCCCAGCGCCCACGCCGCCGACAGGCTGACGACGATGGTCGCCACCAGCGCGCCTCCGGCCAGCGCCATGGCGAACACGACGTGCCCGACCAGGGCGCCGAGCGCCGGAGTGAACGCCTCGGCGATCTGCGGCACGCTGTCGAGCGGCCGCGCATCGCCGCCGAACGCGGCCGCCGCGGCGACCAGCACGGCGACCGTGATGACCTGGCAGAACACCGCGCCGGCCAGGGTGTCGAGCCGCGCGGCCCGCAAGTCGCCGGGGCCCATGCCTTTGTCGATCAGCGCGGACTGCTGGTAGAAGAGCGTCCACGGCATGATGCTGGTGCCCAGGTTGGCCGCGACCAGGTACAGGTAGTCGCGCTGGTGCACGGGCTGCTGCAGCATCTGGCGGCCGATCGTTGACCAGTCCGGGTGCGCGGCCCAGGCCACCACGAGGAACGCCAGCTCGAACGCTCCCAGGCCCAGCGCGATGCGCTCGACCGACGCGTAGCTGCCGGTGACGACCATGGCGAAAATCGCCGTGCAGATCGCCGCCGCGCTGACCCATACCGGAACGCCGAACAGCTGGCCGACTCCGGACAGACCGCTGATTTCGGTGACCAGCGCGCCGAAACAGCTCAGCACCAGGGTGGCCATCGAAATCCATGCCAGCGCGCGGCCGTAGCGCTCGAGCACCAGTTCGCCGAAGCCGCGCCCGGTGCACAGCGCCAAGCGCACGGTCAGTTCCTGCGCGACGAACATCAGCGGGATCACCAGCAATTGCAGCGCAAGCATGCGGTAGCCCCACTGCGCGCCGCTTTGCGCCACCGTGATCACGCTGCCGGCGTCGGTGTCGGCGAGCATCACCACCAGGCCGGGGCCGAGCACGCTGGCCGCGCGCAGCAGCCTGTGGTGCAGGGCCAGGTCCCGGGACATGTCGCTCGAGGCCCCGCGCCGCTTCAGCGCGCAGCTGCCGCCGGGCCGCGCTTGAGCGCGCGCAGCACGGCCGAGTCCGGGCTCAGCACCAGGGTCGCGCGCGACGCGGCCAGCGCATGCCGGTAGGTCAGCAGCGCGCGGTAGTAGCGATAGAACGTCGGGTCGCGGTCGTACGCCTGGCTGAGGATGCGGTTGGCCTGCGCGTCGGCCTGGCCGCGGATGATCTGGCTGGTCTGCTTCGCCTGGGCAAGGATCTGCGTGCGCTCGCGGTCGGCCTTGGCCTCGATCTCCTGCTGCCATTCGGCTCCCTGCGCGCGCAGCTCCTTGGCCTCGCGCTGGCGCGACGAGCGCATGCGCGCGTAGACCGACCGGCTGGCCGCCAGCGGCAGGTCGGCGCGGTGCAGCCTGACTTCGTGCACGGCGATGCCCAGCGCCGCGGCCTTCGCCGCGACGGCCGCGGCGACGCGCGCGATCACCGCCCTGCGCTGCGCCGACAGCAGCGCCTTCAGTGGAACCGTCCCCAGCACCATGCGCAGCGAGGTGCTGACCAGCTGGTCAAGCTGGAACTGGGCCTGCCCGTTGGTCATCACCGTCTGGTAGAAGCGCAGCGGGTCGACGATGCGGTAGGTCGTGAAGGTCTCGACCGCCAGCCGCTTCTCGTCGCCGAGGATCAGTTCCTGCGGAGGCGGCGCCAGCGTCTGCAGGCGCGCGTCGTAGATTTCCACCGAATCGGAAAAAGGCATCTTGAACTTCAGCCCGGCGGTGCGGTCGACGCGAACCGGTGCGCCGAAGCGCAACAGCAAGTCGATGCGCCCCTGCGGCAGCACGTAGACCGATGACGCCGCGACCCACAGCGCGAGCAACGCCGCGATCGAACCGGCACCGCCCCAGCCCGGCTTCACCGTGCACCTCCGGCGTGCGCCGCGGCGTTCGCGTTCGGCAGGTTCAGGTAGGGAATGACTCCGGGCGTTGCCTGCTTGCCGGAGTCGATCACCACCACCTTGCCGGCGTGCGCCAGAACCGCGTCCATGCTGTCGTAGTACAGGCGCCACGCGGTCACGTTCTTCGCTTTGCGGTAGGTGGCGTACAGCGCGTCGAAGCGCTTGGCCTGGCCGCGGGCGACGTCGACCGTGGTCGCCTGGTAGGCGTAGGCGTCCTGCACGATGCGCGCGGCCATGCCGTGCGCGGTCGGAATGACGTTGTTGCGGTAGGCCAGGCCGACGTTGCGCAGGCGCTCGCGGTCCGCGCGCGCACGCTGCACGTCGTTGAACGCGTCGACCACCTCGGTCGGCGGGTTCGCCTTCTGCAGTTGCACCTGGGTGACGACGATTCCCGACCTCTCCTCGTCGAGCCAGCGCTGCAGCAGCGCCTGCGTCTGCAGCGCCACTTGCAGCCGGCCGTTGGACATGGTCGCCTGCAGGGGCGTGCGGGCGACGACGTCGCGCAGCGCCGATTCGGCGGCGACCCTCAGCATGTGCTGCGGGTGGCTGACGCTGAACAGGTAGGCGCCGGCGCTGCCGATGCGCCAGAACACCGTGCAGCCGACCTCGACGATGTTCTCGTCTCCGGTCAGCATCTGGTTGGCCGGGATCTGCTGGCCGTCGGGCAGCACCGGCCCGGAACCGGTGCCGAGCTGCATTTCGTTGATCCGCGTCACCCGCGGCAGCCGCACCGATTCGATCGGCCACGGCAGGTGGTAGTGCGCGCCGGGCGCGGTGGTCGCAATCCAGCGTCCGAAGCGAAGCACAATGCCCTGCTCGTCGGGCTGTACCATGTAGAAGCCGCTCAACACCCAACCCACGGCCAGCAGGCCGGCCAGCAGGCTGCGGCCGCGCCCGCGCAGATCGAGTACGTCGACGACGTAGCCCAGCCACGGCTTCCAACCCGCTGCCGGCGGTCCGGCGACTTCGCGCTGCAACGCATCCTCCTCGACGTGCGATGGCGCGCGCGCCGGCTGGGCGCCGCGACCGAAGTGCGCGAACATACGACGGATCGGCGCCTCCGCGGCGGCGAATCGGAGCCCGCTTGACGCATGTCAAGGCGAAACCACCTCCGACTCACACGACGTTACATCCAGCGCCGAATCTCGGCTGGATCAACATCGCGCCGTGCACACTCGACTAGCCTGCGAAAGGCGATCGCGCCACGGGCGGCGCGGTCGGACTTTCGGGAGAAAAACAATGGAAAGGACCTTGACATCGCGTCGGGCTATGCTGCTGGGCGTCGGTGCCGCGCTGCTCGGCGCCATCGCGCTGCCGGCGCAGGCGCAGCAACAGATCTACGGCAGCCAGTTGATGACGAGGCGCGAACGCATCGAGTACCGCGCGCGCATGCGCGCGGCGAAAACCGCCCGGGAACGCGAACGCATCCGCGCCGAGCACCACCGTCAGATGCAGGAGCGCGCGCGCGAACGCGGCTTCAAACTGCCCGATACGCCGCCGCCAGGGGGCGCCGGAATGGGCCCGGGCGGCGGTGGTGGGGGCATGGGCCCGGGTGGTGGAGGCATGGGCCCGGGAGGCGGAGGCATGGGCCCGGGAGGCGGACGGCGCTGAACGGCCGCGCCGGCACGCGCAAAAAAAACCGGGCCCGATCATCGGGCCCGGCCAGAGGTCGTCTCCTTCGGTACTTGTTGTCCGTGCGGCTTCAGGCGACCTTCTTGTCGAAGAACTGCTCGTCTTCGGTCGACCCCTTCAGCGCCGCGGTCGACGCTTCGCGCTCGATGGTCGTGGTCACCGCGTCGAAGTAGCCGGTGCCGACTTCGCGCTGGTGCTTCACCGCGGTGAAGCCCTTTTCGGACGCGGCGAACTCCCTTTCCTGAAGCGCGACGAAGGCGCTCATCTGGTTGCGTGCGTAGCCGTGCGCGAGTTCGAACATCGAGTAGTTCAGCGCATGGAAACCGGCCAGGGTGATGAACTGGAACTTGTAGCCCATGGCGCCGAGTTCCTTCTGGAACTTGGCGATCGTGGCGTCGTCCAGGTTCTTCTTCCAGTTGAACGAAGGCGAGCAGTTGTAGGCCAGCATCTTGCCCGGGAACTTGGCGTGGATCGCTTCGGCGAACGCCTTCGCGTACGCCAGGTCGGGCTTGCCGGTCTCGCACCAGACCAGGTCGGCGTACGGCGCATAGGCCAGGCCGCGCGCGATCGCCTGCTCCAGGCCGGCGCGGGTGCGGTAGAAGCCCTCGACGGTGCGCTCGCCGGTGCAGAACGGCCTGTCGTTGTCGTCGACATCCGCCGTCAGCAGATCGGCCGCCTCGGCGTCGGTGCGCGCCACCAGCAGGGTCGACACCCCCAGCACGTCGGCCGCCAGGCGCGCCGACACCAGCTTGGCCACCGCCTCGCGCGTCGGCACCAGAACCTTGCCGCCCATGTGGCCGCACTTCTTCACCGCGGCGAGCTGGTCCTCGAAGTGCACGCCTGCGGCGCCGGCCTCGATCATCGACTTCATCAGTTCGAAGGCGTTGAGCACACCGCCGAAACCGGCTTCGGCGTCGGCGACGATCGGCGCGAAATAGTCGACGTAGTCGGCGTCGTCCGGGTTCTTGCCTTCCATCCACTGGATCTGGTCGGCACGGGTCAGGGTGTTGTTGATGCGCTTGACCACCGACGGAACCGAGTTGGCCGGGTACAGCGACTGGTCCGGGTACATTTCGCCGGCCAGGTTGGCGTCGCCGGCGACTTGCCAGCCCGACAGGTAGATGGCCTTCAGCCCGGCCTTGACCTGCTGCATCGCCTGGTTGCCGGTCAGCGCGCCCAGCGCGTTGATGAAGGGTTCATCGTGCAGCGAGGCCCACAGGCGCTCGGCGCCCCGACGCGCCAGCGTGTGCTCGGCCTGCACCGAGCCGCGCAGCCGCACGACGTCGGCCGCCGTATAGCCGCGCTGGATCCCCTTCCAGCGCGGATTGCTGGCCCATTCCTGTTCGATCTGCTGAATTTGCTGTTCGCGCGTTGCCATGAGACGATCTCCGAAGGAAACAAAAAACCGATGCCTGAAGCTTACCTGATCGTTGCGCCGCAGCAATGAGTTCTATCTTATACAAGACTAAATTTTTAGCCCTTATATTTCAACACGTTGCGTTCCGCATTGCGCTATGCAGAACAGCAATCCGCGATCCTGAACGATTCCACACTGCTGCGCAACACTCATTTCTCGCATCATGAAAAAACGGTTGCATATGCTGAAACCGTGGGGCTCGAAGACCGATGCAGCGCCTTGACGCCTTGACGCTCGACGCGCCGTGGCCGCTGTGGGACGAAGCGGCACTGCGTCAGCGCGAGCGCGTTGCCGCCGCTGCGCTGCCGCCGGGCACCTTGATGCAACGCGCGGGTGCCGCGGTCGCCGCGCTGGCGCGCGCG
>JAJZHS010000195.1 GCA_021798395.1 Pseudomonadota bacterium | reverse complement strand
CGTTCCGGTGCAGACGAACACGCTGCCGACCTTGCCGACCAGCTTGCCCTGCTGCCACAGCGCGCCGGTCTGGTCGAGGAAGTTGCGCATCTGCCCGCACATGTTGCCGAAGCGCGTCGGCGTGCCGAAGATCACCGCGTCGTAGTCGCCGAGCTCGCCGGGGCTGGCCGGCGGCGCAGCCTGATCGGTCTTGGCGTGGATCGCGGCCAGGGTCTGCGCGTCCATGGTCTCGGGCACGCGCTTGACGGTCACCTCGACCCCGGGCACCTCGCCGACGCCTTCGGCGACCGCGCCCGCCATCCGCTCGACATGCCCCCAGGTGCTGTAGTACAGAACCAGAACTTTGGCCATCGCTCGCTCCTCCTGTGCATCGGTTGGACAAATTGAAGCTCCGGTCGATCATAGTCGCGCTGGCGGCGATCCGCAGTCGGCGTCGCCCCCCGCCAATGCGGCTTGAGCGCGCCGCCGCGCGCTGCGATACTGCGCCGCAGGGCGGCCCCCACCCGCGCGGGCGGGCCCGCCGGACACGACGACGGCGAGGAGACGACGATGCGAACATGGCTGCTGGGCGGCGCCGCGCTGCTGGCGCTGGGCGCCGCCCCGGCGCAGGCGCTTGACCTGGGCAATCTGCAAAACCAGTTCAACCAGGTGCTGGGCGGCGCGACCGCGCCCTCCCAGCCCGCCACGGCGAACTCCGGCGGCGCCCCGGCCGCCGGCGGCAACGCCGCGCTGTCCGCGCTCAGCGACGCCGAAGTCGGCCGCGGGCTGAAGGCCGCGCTGAGCCGCGGCGCCGACGCCGCGGTGCGCGAACTCGGCCGCGCCAACGGCTTCTACGGCCACGCGCGCTGGCGCATTCCGCTCCCGCCGGCGCTGCAGCGCGCCGAAGGCCTGATGCGCGCGGCCGGACTCGGCGCGCAGGTCGACGCTCTCGACCTGGCAATCAACCGCGCGGCCGAGGCCGCGGTGCCGCAGGCCCGCTCGCTGCTGCTCGACGCCGTGCGCGGCATGACGCTGACGGACGCCAAGAACATCCTGACCGGAGGCGACCAGGCCGCCACCGCGTATTTCCGGCGCAAGACCGAAGCCCCGCTGACGCGACGCTTCCTGCCGATCGTGACGCGCGCCACGGCCCAGGTCGGGCTCGCGCGCAGCTACGACCGCCTCGCCGGACAGGCAGCGCAGTTCGGCCTGGTGCACGGCGACCAGGCCAGCATCGAGCAGTACGTCACGCAGCAGGCGCTCGACCGCCTGTACCAGGCCATCGGCGACCAGGAACGCGCGATCCGCGCCGATCCGCTGGGCACCGGCAGCACGCTGCTCGGCAAGGTTTTCGGCGCCGCGCTCGGGCGCTGACGCGCCGCGCGCGTGAGCGCGGCGTGCATGCGCGCCGCAAAACGCGCGCGCGCGTTTGTGCGCCATTGCGGCGCTGCGATACCCCGATTCCGCCTCTTGCTGCGGCCAAGCCGCAGTAGCTAAATGCACTGACGGCCCCGGTTATGCCCGGATTCCCGTCCCTGTTTAGCTTCAAGGAGTGGATCATGGAAACAATGAACGTGCGGATTCTCCAGGCCATCGCGATGGCCGTGCTGCTCGTGGGCGCATGGACGCCGCGGGCCGCCTACGCCAGCGACGGCACCATCACCGTCAACGGCCAGATCACGGCCAATACCTGTACGATCAACGCAGGCACTCCGGACCTGGCCGTGACCTTGCCGACGGTTTCCACCGCGGCGCTGCCCGCCGGCGCCGTCGCCGGCGCCACCGCGGTCACGATGAACTACAGCGCGTGCACGTCGACGCCGACCACCGCGACGGTGTACTTCGAAGCCAACGCCAACATCGACCCGGCGACCGGCTGCCTGACCAACACGGCGGTTTCGGGCGGCAGCAACGTCGAGGTCTGCTTTCTGAACAGGGACGGCACGTCGATCGACATGAGCAAGCCGACGACCAGCCAGGGCGTGGAGAGCGCGGCACTGAGCGGCGGATCGGGCGCGAGCACCTTCCTGGTCGAGTACGCGGCGCACACGGCAGCGGCCACCGCCGGGACCTATACCTCGCTGGTCACGTACTCGGTGGTCTACCAGTAAGCAGCGGCGCGGGCCCGGCGATGGCGACACAACGCATCGACCACGCGGCGCGGTCGCGCGCGCCGCTGCGCGGTCTGCTCGCGGCCTGCGTGCTGGCCGCGCCGGCGTGGTCGCCGGCGCGCGCCGCGCTGGTGCTGAGCGACACGCGCCTGGTCTACCACGCCGCGGCACACGAGGCCTGGATCGACGTGCTCAACGTCGGCAAGCAGCCGGCGCTGATGCAGGCCTGGATCGATTCCGGCAATCCGTCGGCCACGCCGCAGGACACCCGCGTGCCGTTCGTGGTCACGCCGCCCATGGCGCGCATCGACGCGGGACAGCGGCAGACCATCAGCGTGGTGTTCACCGGCGCCAGGCTGCCGACCGACCGCGAGAGCCTGTACTGGTTCAACCTGCTCGACATCCCGCCCGAGCCGCACCTGAAGCCGGGAACCAACTTCATCCAGTTCGCCGTGCGCACGCGCATCAAGCTGCTGTACCGACCGGCGTCGCTGCACGGCGGCCCCGGACAGGCGATCGCCACGCTGCGCTGGCGCGAGCGCTGCAAGGCCGCGCGGTGCGCCTTGCGGGTGCGCAACCCGAGCCCGTACTACGTCGCGATCGTCGATCTGCGCGACCGGGCGCGGACGCGCGCGCCGGCCTTGCAGGGCACCGCGCCGCCGTTCGGCTCGATGCGGTGGCGCCTGCACGGCCCATGGGCCGGCGCCGCGGTTCACTCCGTCTCGTACGGTGTGCTCAACGATGACGGGGCGATGATCCGCGCCCAGGCAAGCGTCGCGCGCACGCCGTGAAACCTTGGGGCCGGACAGCGCTGTGCGCGGGCTGCGCCGACGATGGGCCTTGACCTGTGCGCTGGCGCTGGCCGCGCCCTGCGCCGCACGCGCCGCCGACGTGCGCTTCGATCCCCGCCTGGTGTTCGGTGGCGCCGCGCAGGCGCGCGACATCGGCTCGTTCGACCACGGCAGCCCGGTCGTCTCCGGAATCTACCGCAGTGAAATCTTCCTCAACGGACGCTACCTGCTCACCGACGACGTCGTGGTGCGCGCCGCGCACGGCGCGGCGCCTGCCGAAGTCTGCCTCGATCGCGCCGTGGTGCGCGCGCTCGCGCTCGATCCGCGCCGCTTGTCGCGGCGGGCCCGACGCTGGCTGGACGGCCCCGACGCCAGGGGCTGCCTGCCGCCGGCGGCGATCGCCGCGCCGCTGTCGGCACGCTTCGATCTGTCGCGGCTGCGCGTCGACATCCACGCCGCGTCGATCGTCTTGCAGCACCATCCGCGCGGCTGGGTTGCACCGCGATCGTGGAACGACGGCATCGTCGCCGGCCGCATGAACTACTTGTTCGACGCCACGCGCAGCTCGGTCGGCGGACAGGCCAGCCAGGCATTCCTCGGCCTGGACGCCGGCGCCAACGCCGGCGCCTGGCAGCTGCGCCATCGCGGCGCCCTGCACGGCGGCGCCGCGCAGGGACTGCACTACACCAGCACGCAGACGTTCGTGCGCCACGACATCGCGGCGCTGGACGGCTACGTGCTGCTGGGCCAGGGGCAGAGCGACGGCGAACTGCTCGACAGCGTCGGTTTCGACGGCGTCCTGCTGTCCAGCGAAGACCGCATGCTGCCCGCGTCCCGACAAGGCTACGCGCCGAGCATTCACGGCTATGCCGACTCGGCGTCGACGGTGCGCGTCGCGCAGAACGGCAACCTGTTGACCCAGCGCTCGGTGCCGGCCGGGCCGTTCGCGATCGACGACCTCTATCCACCCGCCTCGGGCAGCGCGCTGCAGGTCACCGTGACCGATGCCGCAGGACACGTCACCCGCTTCAGCGTGCCGGTATCGTCGGTGCCGCAACTGCAGCGTCGCGGCCATGCGCGCTACCAACTGCTCGCCGGCCGCACCGACGTGGCGGCGTCCGCAGCCCGCTGGCCGCTGCTGCTGGGCACGCTGCAATACGGCGCGGGCGATTTCGTCACCACCGAAATCGGCGCCATCGTCTCGCGCGGCTACCGATCCGGGGCGCTCGGACTGGCTGCCGACACCCGCGCCGGCGCCCTGGCGCTGGACCTGAGCAGCTCGCGCTTCGACCCCGCGCAAGGGCCGGAGCTGCGCGGGCAGCGCATCCGGGCGATCTGGAACGGCGACCTGCGCCGCCTGCACTGCGGGGTGACGGTGTCGCAGCAGACGTACGGCTTCGAGGGCTTGCAGGACGCGGTCGCCGCGGCGGGCGCCGACCCGGGCCTGTTCGGCGCCTTCGCCGGCGCACGTCCGCGCGACGACGTGCAGCTCGACCTGACGCGCAGTGCGGGCGCCGGCGCCGCGCTGTTCCTGAACGCCGAGCGGGTGCGCTACTGGCAACCGGGCGCGCCGCAGATGACCTTCCAGTTCGGCTATACGCGCCAACTGGGGCGCGCGCAGCTCATGGTCTCGGCCGGGCGCCAGCTCGGCAGCGACGGCGCGTCGGCGCAGAAGTCGCTGAGCGTGGATCTGTCGATTCCGCTGGGCCCGGTCGGCAGCGCGCCGATGGCCCTGCTCGGCTGGCACGACGCCGGCGGCAATGCGGGCGGGCAATGGTCGCTGTCGGGAACGCGCGGCGCCCCGGGGCAGTTCAGCTACGGCGTGCAAGGCGTCGACGGCTCGGGCACGCGCAGCCTGGGCGTCAGCGCGTCGTGGCGCACCCGGCACGGCACGGTCGGCGCAGCCGCGACCGGCAGCCACGGCAGCGTCGCCGCGAGCACCGTGTCGCTCAACGCCAACGGCGGCGTGGTCGTGTTCGGCGGTGGCACCGTGTTCACGCCGTACCTCGGCGACACCATCGCGCTGGTCGAGGCCCAGGGCGCCACCGGCGCCACGATCACCGGCGGCGGCGGCTCCACCATCGACGCCGCCGGCTACGGCGTCGCCACCTACCTGACGCCGTACGCCGCCGACACCGTGGGCATCGATCCGGCCGCCGCGCTGGCTGCGCACATCGTGCACAGTTCGGCACAAGTCGTGCCGCGCGCCGGAGCCATCGTCGGCGTGCGGCTGCACGCCCAGGCGGGCCGCTGGGTGCTGTTGTCGAGCCGACTGGCCGACGGTGCGCCGCTGCCGTTCGGCGCCCAGGCGTTCGACGCCGCCGGACGCTTTGTCGGCTACGTCGGCCAGGACAGTCTGGTCGACGCCTACCTGCTTCGCGACACCGCCGCCTTGTGGGTGCGATGGGGGGCGAACGATGCGCGCGACTGGCGCATCGGCTTTCG
>JAJZHS010000194.1 GCA_021798395.1 Pseudomonadota bacterium | reverse complement strand
GACGTGCCCAACCCCGCGTTGGCTGCGCCGGCCGACCTGGCCCCAGCGCCGGTGGCGCCGGAACGCCCCGCGCAGCCGGCGCGCGGCCGGACGCCGCTGCTTGCGCGCGAGGCGGCGGGGGTGCTGGTGCGCGACATCGTCCGCTCGGGATTGTTCGACGCTGATGCCAGTCAGGAGGTGCGAAGGCGATTCGACGAGCTGGAACGACCGAACCCGCACCATCGAGCAACGGCCGCCTTCTGGTCGGAGGACGACTCGCAGTCGTTTTCCGGTTGGCTGGAGTCCGGCCATTTGCCAGTCCGCGACGTGCACACCAAGGAGAGGACGCCATCCGAGGTGTCCAGCGCCATCGACGCGTTGCACGAGGAGATGCACGGCAGCGTGCGCACACCCTTCGTCGTGCACCTGCATCCGGCGCTGCCGTACGCGGACGTTCCCGACATCGAGCGCGTGCGGCTGGCGGTCGCGCGTGAATTCGATACGGACGCGTGCGCTTGGCGTTATGTGGTGATGCGCCCGGATGAACGGTCGTGGCAGCCGATCGATGTCGTGACGCGCGCCGTGGCCGTCGATGCCGAGGGCAAGGCGCCCGAGTTCGTGGCGTTCGTGCTCTACGCGCCGAAGGCCGCCGAGTCCGTCGAACCGGAAGTGGAAGCGCCGCGCCGCGACGTGCCGCAGCCGCAGCCGCAGCCGCAGCCGTGGCAGTGGGATGCGCTCCCGGCGCGCCCCGGATCGACGCCGCTGCCCGAGCCCGACGGCGGCTCCGTCGCATGGCGCGATGTGCGGCCCGGAGAGGGGGTCTTGGACCGTCGGCTGGCCCCATCCGGCGGGGATGCGGTGGGTGGTGCGAGCCGGCCCGGCACGCCGACGTTCGGCCGAGGTTCCGCCGACGGCGCGCGCGCCGCGGCGCGCGAAGTCTCCGCGCCGCGCGGTCTGTCCGCGCTGGAGACCGTGCGCATCGTGCTCGAGCAGGTGGACCAACGGCTCGTGTCCGTCGCGGACGGGTTCCCGGAATCGCTCGAATCGAACGCCCGGCCCCTCGCGTTTCAGAGCATCTGGTGGGCGCTCGGGCTGACCTACGAGGACGTGGTGGTCGACAACCCGCAAGACCGCGGGCAACTGGCCCGGGCGATCACGAGCGGGCGCGAGGCGGCAGTCGATCCCGCCTTGAACGCTTCGGTCCTGCGCCTGAAGCAGTCGGTGGCGTTCGATGCGCTGCCCGATCGCGAACACATCGTCGCCGCGGTCGCGCGTGGCGTGGATCCGCATACGGGTGCGTACAACGGATACATCGTTGTCAAGCCGACCGAACGCGCGGCGCAGTCCGGGGACCGCCTGCTGCGGCTTTTCGACGGCCGCGAGCTGCTGGATCTGGACGAGGGGCAGCGAGGTTGCACGAAGGACGACTTTGTGCGCGAGGACTCGCCGCGGGTGCGCGAAATCGCCTACGTCGTCTATCGGCGCTGAGCCCGCGGTGCCCACCCGGCCGGCGTCGTGCCGAACGGGTGGGCGATGCGGCCGGCAGTGCGGCCGATGCCAGGGTCACAAGCGGATGCCACCGCGATGGTCGGGGCATTAACGCCATGGGACGCATACTCGGGCCGGGATCTTTGTGCGGACGATGCTGCCACGCAGCGTGGCAGTCGGGACCGGCACCGGGCGCTGTGGAGGACGATCATGGCATGCAGGCATCACGCGTCGACGGCAGGGTGCTGCCGACTCATCGCAGGATTGGCGTTCGCGCTGCTGGCCGCTGCCGCGCACCCCGCCTGGGCCACGGGGCCCGATCCGGCCAGCGCAGACCGACCGGCCGCCAACCATCAGGCCGTCACCGATCAGGCCCGCGCCAGCGGCATGTCCGCGCGCAGGGTCGAGCAGCAGCGGCTACTGCGCGAGCAAATCGAGGCGCGCAAGGCGCAGCAGGCCAAGGGCCGGAGCCAGGCCGCGGGTGCGGTGGCATCCGCGCCGCGCGCGGCCAGGCCGGGCGGCGCGCAGCGCGGCGTCGTTCGCGCTCAGGCCGTCAACGCCCAGCCCGTCAACGACCAGGCCCGCGCCAGCGGCATGGCCGCGCGCATGGCCGAGCAGCTGCGGCTACTGCACGAGAAAATCGAGGCGCGCAAGGCGCAGGTCAAGGGCCGGAGCCAGGCCGCGGGTGCGGTGGCATCCGCGCCGCGCGCGGCCAGGCCGGGCGGCGCGCAGCGCGGCGTCGTTCGCGCCCAGGCCGTCAACGCCCAGCCCGTCAACGACCAGGCCCGCGCCAAAGGCATGTCCGCGCGCAGGGTCGAGCAGCAGCGGCTACTGCGCGAGCAAATCGAGGCGCGCAAGGCGCAGGCCGGCGACGGCAGCCGTGTCTGGGGTGCGCGCGCGGCCACCGCACGTCCGCTGGCGACCGGGCCGTCCAGGGTCGCCACGCCGCGCTCGGCCGCGGCGGTGCCTGCGCGCTACCGCCTGTCGGCGTCCGACGCCGCAGGCGCGCTGCTGATGTACGCGGTGTCGCGTGATGTGTCGCCCGTGGCCGACGTCGACGCCGCGTTCCAGCGTCTGGACGCGATGGCGGCGGGCAGCGCGGCGCCCGCCGACCTCGGCTCGGTCTGGCGCGATGTCGCAGGCCTGGTTCCGGCGCGCATCGAGGTGGGCTTGGGCTCCGGCGCGGAGACGCTCGCGTTCGTGCGCGATGAGGCCACGGCCTTTGATCGGGGCAGTGTGCTGGTGCGGATGATGGTTCCCGGTACGCGCGATGGGTGCGTCCGCTACACGTCCCTGTCGCAGAGCGCGGACATCGAAGCTGTGGTCGCGCGCACGGACCGGAGGCCAGGCGCCGCGCCTGGGGTGATCGTCGCCGCGCCGGGCGCACGGGGCGGTTTCGTCCTGCAGCGTCCGGGTCTCGGCGAAGCGCCGCTGGACACGACCGTGGTCGCGGCGCTGCCGCACGCGTGCATCGACTACGTGCTGTACAAGGCGGCGCCCGGTGCGCGGCCCGCGGCTTCGGCGTCGGCGCGTCGTGTGGAGGCAGCCGGCCGGGCCCCGTCGACCGCCGCGCGCGTGCCGCAGGCGAAGGCCGCGGGCAGCGAAGCGGGCCGCGCCGTGCAGGCGCTGGCGGGTCCCGGCGAAGCGGGATCCGGACACCTCGACGGCGCGTCACCGAGCGCCCGCGCCGAGCCGGTCGGGCCGGACTTCGCGCTGCGCGCTGCGCTGGCCGTTCGCTCCTTGCTGGCAATCGCATCGCAACAACGCCTGCTGCCGTCCGCTGCGATCGGGGACGCCCAGCAGACGTTGGCGTTCGACGCCAGCGCGTTTGACGATCCGCAGCAGACGGTGGCCGAGACCTGGGTTCGCGCCGGAATGGACGCAGCGGCCGACGTGCAGTTCCCAGCCGCACGCGGGGGCGACGACGCGGGCTTCGACGATCCCGCCATGGAGGTCGAGTACGCGCGCTTCGAAGCTGCGAGCCGGCACGCGAGCGTGCAGGCGCGCGCCGCCACGCCGATGCCCGGAGAAGCGGGTGCGCCCGGCGCGGTGATCCACGTCGTCGACGCCGACGGCGGCGCGACGCGTGTCGCGGATCTGCCGTTCGCCCAGGACATCGCCGCGGTCGTCGTCGACGCCGCCGGGTGTGCCGGCGCGACGTGCTACGCCGTCGCCATGCCGACCCCGCGGGGGCATTGGGTGCTGACGCATCCGGCCGACCACGGGGGGCTCGACGCGCTGGACGAAGCCGACATCGAAACCCTGGGCGATGCGCGCGTCGCGATGGTGCTGTACCGGCCCTTGCCGGAGCCGGTGCCCTCGGTGCCCTGATTCACTGCGTCAGGGACATGGCACCCCCCGCCGAGGCGCCAAGGGGTGGCGCGGCTGGGGCCGCGGTGCGCAGCCCCAGCGCCGGAACCTTCAGACTTCGGCGTGGCCCAGGCACCACCAGTGCGCGCGGTCGTCCTTGCGCGCCTTGGCGCGGTACATCGCGGCGTCGGCCACGCGCAGCAGCGTGGCGGCGTCCGTGCCGTCGTCCGGGTACAGCGCGGCGCCCAGGGTCATGCGCACCGCGGCGAGCTGATCGTGCCCGACTTCGAACGGAGTCGCGACGCAGCCGTGCAGGCGCTTGATCGCCGGCATGGCGCCTTTCCACGAACCGACGGGTTCGATCCCCTTCAGGATCACGACGAACTCGTCGCCGCCCATGCGCGCCAGGAAGTCCGAGCCGCGCAGGATGCTTTTCGCGCGCCCGGCGAATTGCCGCAGCAAGGCGTCGCCGGCGGCGTGGCCGTAGGTGTCGTTGACCGGTTTGAAGTCGTCCAGGTCGATCAGGCCGACGACCAGCGCGCTGCCGTGGCGCTGGGCGTCGGCGATGGCGCCGGGCAGGTATTGCTCGAGCGCGTAGCGATTGGGCAGTCCGGTCAGCGCGTCGTGGTGGGCATGGAACGCGGCATCGGCCTCCAGTTTGCGCAGCCGCTCCGTCTGCTCGTCGCGCTGGGTGACGTCGACCACCGTCCAGACCGCGATCGGCTTGCCTTGCGGCTGGGGCAGCAGTCGCCCTGAAAGATCGCAACTGATCAGGTCGCCGTCGCGGCATTTCAGGTGCACGCTGAGCAGCTGCGCCGAACCCGACTCGAACATCCTCGGGTACAGATCGTGGATGCGCTGGAACTCGGTTGCGTCGGCGTACAGCGACAGGGTCGGATGGCCGACGAGTTCGTCGACGCCGGAGTAGCCGAGCATCTCGGCGAAGCGCGCGTTGGCGCTGACGATGCGGTTGCCCTGGGTCATCGTGACCCCGGCGACAGCGTTGTCGAGCAGGATCTGGCGCAGCAGGTCGTTCTGCCGCTGGCGCGCATCCATGGCGACGCGATCGATGCCGCGCGACAGACTTTCGGCAAGTTCGACGAGCACGGCGCGGGTGGCGGCGTCGAACACGCCTTCGTCGCGGTGGTAGACGGCCAGCACGCCCCACAGCAGGCCGTCGCGCCGCACCGGAAGGGACGCGACGGCGCCCAGGCCGTGCTGCCTGGCCCAGTCCTTCCAGGGGCGCATCGAGGCTGCGCTCCGGATCGACGGATTGAACTGGGCGACGCCGTCGCGCCATGTGCTGCCCATGCACCCCTGCCCCTCGGCGATGGCCGGGTCGATCGACGTGCGCACCTGTTCCAGATACGTCACGGCGCCGCTCGACGCAAGCGGCCGGAACCAGCCGTCGGCATCGGGCGCGGCGACCCAGGCCAGTTCGAAACCGCCGGATTCGACCGCCAGCGCGCAGGCCTGGGCCAGCAGCAGCTCCTCGCTGTCGGCCTTGGCGATCACGTGATTGGCCTTGGCCAGCAGCGCGGCGATGCCGCGCGCCGCGGTGAGCGCGCGCAGCGCGGC
>JAJZHS010000193.1 GCA_021798395.1 Pseudomonadota bacterium | reverse complement strand
CACCGTCAAGCTGATCGCCCCCATCGCCATGGAAGAAGGCCTGCGCTTCGCCATCCGTGAAGGCGGCCGCACCGTCGGTGCCGGCGTCGTCGCCACGATCATCGAGTAAAGTCAGGAAGTCGGCGCGGCGCGTTCCACGGGGACGCCGCGCCCCGGCAGCACCGCAGTACCGTGGCCGATCCGCAGGTTGATACAGGGGCATAGCTCAATTGGCAGAGCGTCGGTCTCCAAAACCGAAGGTTGGGGGTTCGAGACCCTCTGCCCCTGCCACCCACGGATTCAGCTCAAACCGTCAAGCATGGCCAATCCCAACGTAGAAACCATCTCCACGACCGCCGACAAGGCCAAGCTGGGGATGGCCGCAGCCGCCTTCGTCGCCGCCTTCGCGGCGTATTACCTCGTCCCCGGGCATCTGGCCTGGGCGCGTGTCGTCGCGCTGTTGTTGCTTCTTGCGCTGGCCGCAGGGTTATTCCTGCTTGCCGAACCGGGCAAGGCGCTGATTGCCTATACTCGAGAGTCTGTCCGCGAGGTGCGCAAGGTCGTCTGGCCCGAACGCAAGGAATCGATCCAGATGACCGCGATCGTGTTCGGCTTCGTGTTGCTGATGGCCATTTTTCTCTGGCTCACGGACAAGTCGCTCGAGTGGCTGCTGTACGACCTGATCCTGGGCTGGAAACATTGAACGGAGTGGTCGATATGGTTGATGCCGTGCCTGCCGGCCAGAAGCAGTGGTACGTGGTGCACGCCTACTCCGGCATGGAGAAGGCCGTCGAGCGCAATCTGCGCGAGCGCATCGATCGTGCCGGAATGCAGTCCAAGTTCGGCCGCATCCTGGTGCCGACCGAGGAAGTGCAGGAAATGAAAAATGGTCGCAAGACCATCACCGAGCGCCGCTTCTTCCCCGGCTACGTGCTGGTCGAGATGGAACTCGACGACGCGACCTGGCACCTGGTCAAGCACACCAGCAAGGTCACCGGCTTCGTCGGCGGCGCGAAAAACCGCCCGGCGCCGATCAGCCAGGGCGACGTCGACAAGATCCTGGGCCAGATCCAGGAAGGCGTCGAGAAGCCGCGGCCGAAGGTGCTGTTCGAGCCCGGAGAGATGGTTCGCGTGAAGGAAGGCCCGTTCACCGACTTCAACGGCAATGTCGAGGAAGTGAACTACGAGAAGTCGCGGCTTCGAGTTTCGGTGACGATTTTCGGCCGCGCCACGCCGGTCGAGCTCGAATTCCAGCAGGTCGAGAAGGTCTGACCCGCACCGTTTCAGGCCGGAGACATCCGGCCGCACGTTCGCGCGCGCGGGGCGGCCCGGCGCACGACGTTTCCCAGGGGGCCCGCCGACGCGGGCCTCGACGGCCGCCGCAACGAGGAGCCAGGCGCGAGCCGGGCGTTCGCACTCGACAGGAGAGCACAGCATGGCGAAGAAAATCGTCGGCTTCATCAAACTGCAGGTCCCGGCCGGCAAGGCCAATCCGTCGCCGCCGATCGGCCCGGCGCTGGGCCAGCGCGGCTTGAACATCATGGAGTTCTGCAAGGCGTTCAACGCCCAGACGCAGAGCATGGAGCCCGGACTGGCACTGCCGGTGGTCATCACCGCGTTCGCCGACAAGTCGTTCACCTTCGTGATCAAGTCGCCGCCGGCCGGCGTGCTGATCAAGAAGGCCATCAAGCTCGAGAAGGGCTCGGCCAAGCCGCATACCGACAAGGTCGGCTCGATCACCCGCGCCCAGCTCGAGGAAATCGCGAAGACCAAGGTCAAGGATCTGACCGCTGCCGACCTGGACGCCGCCGTGCGCACCATCGCCGGCACCGCCCGCTCGATGGGCGTGACCGTGGAGGGAGTTTGAATCATGGCGAAGAAGCTTCCGAAGCGTTACGCCGCGCTGCGCGCGAAAGTCGAACCGAACAAGCTGTACGCGCTCGACGATGCGCTGACCCTGATCAAGCAATGCGCGGTCGCCAAGTTCGATGAATCGATCGACGTCGCGGTCGCGCTGGGCATCGACGCGCGCAAGTCCGACCAGGTCGTTCGCGGCTCGGTCGTGCTGCCCGCCGGGACCGGCAAGACCAAGCGCATCGCGGTGTTCGCGCAAGGCGCCAAGGCCGACGAGGCGCGCGCCGCCGGCGCCGACCTGGTCGGCTTCGACGACCTCGCCGAGCAGATCAAGGGCGGCAAGATCGATTTCGACGTGCTGATCGCATCGCCCGACGCGATGCGCGTGGTCGGCGCGCTGGGCCAGATCCTGGGCCCGCGCGGTCTGATGCCGAACCCGAAGGTCGGCACCGTGACGCCCGATGTCGCCGGCGCGGTGAAGAACGCCAAGGCCGGCCAGGTGCAGTTCCGCGCCGACAAGGCGGGAATCGTGCACTCGACCATCGGCCGCGCGTCGTTCCAGCCCGACGCACTGAAAACCAACCTGCAGGCGCTGGTCGACGCGCTGAACAAGGCGCGCCCGGCAGCCGCCAAGGGCATTTACCTGCGCAAGGTCGCGGTGTCGTCGACCATGGGCATCGGCGTGCGCGTCGACGCCTCGACCATCGCGGCCGGCGCGGCCTGATTCGATGCATGAACCGCCGCGGCGCGAGCCGCGGCCGTGTGGTGGAAGCAAGTTTGGTGGGTCGGCGCCGCGACTGCGGCAACGCAAACGCGGCGCCGGGCGATCCAAGACCGTTGGCGAGATGCGATGCATGTCTTAATTGAGAACGCCGGGGCGACCCGGAATTCGAAGCCGACGCAGATGGCGAACCCGCTGGAAGCTGCAGTCCGTCCCGCCTCGGGCCGGCTTGTTGATCTCCAGAGGACGCTGCGAACCGGTCGTCGTCGCAGTCGCGGCGCGACCATTTTCTTCAGGAGTCAACCTTGAGTCTGAATCGCACTGAAAAGCAGGCCGTCGTGACGGAAGTCGCGGCGCTTGCGGCGAAGGCGCAAACTCTGGTGCTGGCGGAATACCGAGGAATCGACGTGGAGCCGATGACCAAACTGCGCGCGCAAGCTCGCAGCAACGGCGTCCATCTGCAGGTTCTGAAGAACACGCTGGCCCGACGCGCCGTCACCGGAACCGCGTTCGAGGTCGTGGCCGACGAGATGTCCGGCCCGCTGATCTACAGCTTTTCCGAAGACGCTGTCGCCGCGGCGAAGGTCATCAACGAGTTCGCGAAGGCCAACGACAAGATGGTCATTCGCGCCGGCGCTTACAACGGCCGCAAGCTCGACGCCGCCGGCGTCAAGGAGCTGGCGTCGATCCCGGGCCGCGAGGAACTGCTGGCCAAGCTGCTGGGCGTGATGCAGGCCCCGCTGACCGGCTTCGTCGCCTCGGTCGCCGCGCTGGCGAAAAAACGCGAAGAAGAGCAAGGCGCCGCGGCCTGATTCCGGCGGCGCGCACACCATTCATCGAATTCAGGAGTTAATTGAAATGGCATTGAGCAAAGAAGACATTCTGGAAGCCGTCGGCGGCATGACCGTGATGGAACTGAACGACCTGGTCAAGGCGTTCGAAGACAAGTTCGGCGTGTCGGCCGCGTCGATGGCCGTGGCCGCCCCGGGCGCCGGCGCCGCCGCAGCGGCGGTCGAGGAACAGACCGAATTCAACGTCATGCTGGTCGAAGTCGGCGCGAACAAGGTGTCGGTGATCAAGGCGGTGCGCGAACTCACCGGCCTGGGCCTGAAGGAAGCCAAGGACCTGGTCGACGGCGCGCCGAAGGCGGTCAAGGAAGGCCTGCCGAAGGCCGACGCCGAAGCCGCGAAGAAGAAGCTCGAAGAAGCCGGAGCGAAGGCCGAGATCAAGTAAGCGGCCGCGCTGGCACGGGGCCCGAAAGGCTGCAGCAGCCTTTCGGGCTTTCGCGCCTTCAAGCGCGTCGTCGCCCGACGACCGTTTTTGCATGCGCTGGCCCAGGCGCCAGCGCATGCAAAAACAGTTTCTGTCCAGCGCAGCGGAGCGTCCATGTCCTACTCCTTCACCGAAAAGAAGCGGATTCGCAAGAGCTTTGGCACCCGCCAAGGCGTGATCCAGGTGCCCTACCTGCTGGCCACCCAGCTCGAGTCCTACGAGTCGTTCCTGCAAAAGGCAACGCATCCGGACCAGCGCAAGAACGAAGGCCTGCAGGCCGCGTTCACCGCGATTTTCCCGATCGTGTCGCACAACCAGAACGTGCGCATGGAATTCCTCGGCTACCAGCTCGCCCGCCCGGGTTTCGACGTGCGCGAGTGCCAGCAGCGCGGCCTGACCTTCGCCAGCGCGCTGCGCGCCAAGGTGCGCCTGATCGTGATGGACCGCGAAGCGGCCAAACCGACGATCAAGGAGGTCAAGGAGCAGGAAGTCTACATGGGCGAGATCCCCTTGATGACCGACAAGGGCTCGTTCATCATCAACGGCACCGAGCGCGTGATCGTGTCGCAGCTGCACCGCTCGCCCGGGGTGTTCTTCGAGCACGACAAGGGCAAGACGCACTCGTCGGGCAAGCTGCTGTTTTCCGCGCGCATCATCCCCTACCGCGGATCGTGGCTGGACTTCGAGTTCGACCCGAAGGACATCCTCTACTTCCGAGTCGACCGCCGGCGCAAGATGCCGGTGACCATCCTGCTCAAGGCGCTGGGGCTGAACAACGAGCAGATCCTCGCGCACTTCTTCACCTTCGATCGCATTGACCTGATGGACCAGGGCGGCATGGTCGAGTTCGTCCCCGCCCACTTCAAGGGCGAGGTCGCGCGCTTCGACATCACCGACAAGTCCGGCGAGGTCGTCGTCGCCAAGGACAAGCGCGTGACCATGCGCCACCTGCGCACGCTCGAGGAAACCGGAACCCAGCGTATTTCGGCGCCCGAGGACTTCCTTCTCGGCAAGGTGCTGGCGCGCAACGTGGTCTCCGAGGACACCGGCGAGATCGTCGCGCTGGCCAACGAGGAACTCAGCGAAGCCGTGCTGAAGAAGATCCGCGACGCCGGCGTGCGCCGCGTCGAGACGCTGTTCACCAACGACCTCGACCAGGGTCCGTTCATTTCGCTGACCCTGCGCATGGACGAGACGCCCGACCAGCTCGCCGCCAAGGTCGCGATCTACCGCATGATGCGCCCCGGCGAGCCGCCGACCGAAGACGCCGTCGAGTCGCTGTTCAAGCGCCTGTTCTTCGACGCCGACGCCTACGACCTGTCGCGCGTCGGCCGCATGAAGTTCAACCGCCGCCTCGGCCGCGACGACATCGAAGGCGCCATGGTGCTGTCGCACGACGACATCATGGCGGTCATCAAGCTGCTGGTCGAACTGCGCAACGGCCGCGGCGAAGTCGACGACATCGACCACCTCGGCAACCGCCGCGTGCGCTGCGTCGGCGAACTGGCCGAGAACCAGTTCCGCGCCGGCCTGTCGCGCATCGAGCGCGCGGTCAAG
>JAJZHS010000192.1 GCA_021798395.1 Pseudomonadota bacterium | reverse complement strand
ACCGACGACGCGCTGCTGGTGGTCGCGCGCGACCGCGTGCAGGACGTCAAGAAGCTCTACGCCGAACTCAAGGCGCGCGCGCATCCGGCGTACCGGCTGCACCGCACCGTGCACCGCCCGTGGGGAACCTACTCGGTGCTCGAGGAAGGCGACAAGTTCAAGATCAAGCGCATCGTCGTCAAGCCCGGAGCCAGCCTGTCGCTGCAGATGCACCACCACCGCAGCGAGCACTGGGTCGTGGTTTCGGGCACCGCGAAAATCGTCAACGGCGACGACGAGCGCTTCGTGCGCACCAACGAATCGACCTACATCCCGGCGTGCACCCCGCACCGTCTGCTCAACCCCGGAATCACCGACCTGGTGATGATCGAGGTGCAAAGCGGCGACTACCTGGGCGAGGACGACATCGTGCGCTTCGACGACGTCTACGGCCGCGTGCCGCGCGCCGGCTGAAGCGGCGCCGGCTTCAGTCCCCCGGCCATTCCGAACACGCGCATCAGCGCCTGGGCCTCGGCGCTGGCCGTGCGCAGGGTGGCCAGCCGATGCGCGACGTCGCCGCGGTACGCGACGTGCATGCGCGGCGCCGATTCGGCCTCGAACGTCTCCGCCGACTGCTGCAGCCAGTCCGCGCCGTCGCGCGCCACGCGCAGCGCGATCCAGTCGACGTCGCGCAGCAGCCGCACCTGCGCGCCGTCGCCCGGCGCCTCCGGCGCGTGGTGGTCGCGCGCCAGTTCGGCCAGCGTTTGCGGCAGCCCCCATTGCTGCAGCGCCAGGTAGCCGAGTTCGGCATGGGTGCAGCCGAACAGCGCGCGCTCGGCGTCGACCAGGGTCTGCGGGCTGTCCCACTCGGCCAATTCGACCGCTTCGAACGCGTCGGGCATCTCGGCGAACATGACGAAGCGCCCGATGTCGTGCAACAGCCCGCACAGGTAGGCCTCGTTGGGGTCGATGCGGCCGTCGATGACCATCGGCGCCAGGCGTCGCATGTAGCCCGCGGCCAGCACCGCGTGCGTCCACAGGTGGCGCTGCCAGCGCGCCACCGGCGGAAAGATCCGCGACGCCGATTCGGCCAGCATGAGTTCGACCGCGCCGCGCGCGCCGACGCGGATCAGCGCCATGCTGACCGAAGTGGCCGGGCGCAGCGCGCCGCCCCCCGTCGAATTGGCCAGGTTCAGCAAGCGCACCGCGAACCCCGGATCGGCGTTGATCAGCCCCAGCACCTCGTCGAAATAGCCCGCGCTTTCGGGGTCGAGCCGAGCCAGCCGCAGCAGCACGGCGGGCAGCATCGGCAAACGGCTCACGTCGGCGTGCAGCCGTTGCGCGAGACCGTCGGGATCCGGCTGCGAGGCGCTGGGCATGGTGCGTCGTGGACGTGGGCGCGATGGATCTAACGTTCTTGATTCTAGCGTAACCGGTTCAGACCTTCGGTTTCGAAAGCGCTTTGCGCGCCCCGCGGCCCGAGGGTGTCGCCGTCGCGGCGGCTTTTTGGCGAGTTTTGCGTTTCTTGGATTAAACAAATGCAGTCGGCAGTGCTAGATTGCGAAAAATGAACGATAAACACGTCATGCCGCATGTTCCGCCAGAATCGCCGGGGCCGTTCGCGTTCGCGCCCGACCCCGACCGCGTCTGGGACACCGCGCAGGCCTGCGCCGAACTGCAGGCGCGCGGCCAGGCCGACAGCATGCGCACCGCCGAGCGCAGGCTGCGCGCCTGCGGCCTGCTGCCCGCCGTGCTGGACGTCGACGCGCTGCGCGACGAGCGCGGCCGCACGCCGCGCATGCTGGTGCTGCGCGACGCGGTGGCCAAGGCGCGCGCCAGCCGCCAGCTGGTGCTGTTCGCGCAGCTGCACGACGGCCCGGATGCGCACCCGCGGCTGCACGCCAACGACGCGCGGGGTGCGCGCCACTGGGTCGCGCTCGACGCCGCGCGCGCTCCGGCGGACGCGGCGCTGGCCGCGCTGCAGCGGCTGCAGCGCGCGCTGGACAGGCCCATCGTCGTGTTCCCGCACGGCGCGCTGGTCGGACTGCTGCGCGCGGTTCGGGGCAGCGCGCAACTCGGCCTGCGGCCGCAGTCCTACGCCCCGGCGCTGACCCTGCCGGAAGCGGCACCGCGGTCCGATCTGCCGCGCAGCGCCCACTTGCGGCGGCTGGAAGCCGAGAGCATCGAAATCCTGCGCGAGGCCGTGGCCGAGGCCGAGCGCCCGGTGATGCTGTATTCGATCGGCAAGGACAGCTCGGTGCTGCTGCACCTGGCGCGCAAGGCGTTCTTCCCGGCGCTGCCTCCTTTGCCGCTGCTGCACATCGACACCCGCTGGAAGTTCCAGGAGATGTACCAGTTCCGCGACGCGATGGCGCAGCGCTGCGGCATCGAGCTTCGGATCCACGTCAACCCGGAAGCGATCGCGCGCGACATCAGCCCGCTGCGCCACGGCTCGGCGCTGCACACCCGGATCACCAAGACCGAAGGCCTGAAGCAGGCGCTCGACCAGGGCGGATTTGACGTCGTGTTCGGCGGCGCCCGCCGCGACGAGGAAGCCAGCCGCGCCAAGGAGCGCATCTTCTCGTTCCGCAACGCGCACCACGTCTGGGATCCGAAGAACCAGCGCCCCGAGCCTTGGAACCTGTACAACACGCGCAAGGCGCCCGGAGAAAGCATCCGGGTGTTCCCGCTGTCGAACTGGACCGAGCTCGACATCTGGCTGTACATCGCCCAGGAAGGCATCCCGGTGGTTCCGCTGTACTTCGCCGCCGAGCGCCCGGTGGTGCGGCGCGGCGACATGCTGCTGATGGTCGACGACGACCGCTTCGAGCTGCTGCCCGGCGAAACGATCGAGCTGCGCCGGGTGCGCTTCCGCACCCTGGGCTGCTACCCGCTGAGCGCGGCGGTCGAATCGGACGCCGCCTCGGTCGCCGACATCGTGCTCGAGCTGCTGCACACGCGCAGCTCCGAGCGCCAGGGCAGGCTGATCGACGCCGATTCGGGCGCCAGCATGGAAATGAAGAAGCGCGAGGGCTATTTCTGATGGCACACGACACCCAGCAGCAGTCGGCCGGGCTCGACGCGGTGCTGCGAAGCCAGGCCGCGCAGGACCTGTTGCGCTTCATCACGTGCGGCAGCGTCGACGACGGCAAGAGCACGCTGATCGGGCGCCTGCTGTGGGAGTCGAAG
Source organism: Pseudomonadota bacterium (assembly GCA_021798395.1). GTDB lineage: Bacteria > Pseudomonadota > Gammaproteobacteria > Burkholderiales > Burkholderiaceae_C > Thiomonas_A. The sequence continues at coordinate 2,221 of JAJZHS010000192.1, read as the reverse complement.
CAGGTGTTCGACGACCAGCTCGACGCGCTGCAGCGCGCGTCCAGGCGCTTCGGCACCCAGGGCGACGCGATCGACTTTGCGCTGCTCGTCGACGGCCTGGCGGCCGAGCGCGAGCAAGGCATCACCATCGACGTGGCGTACCGCTATTTCGCGAGCGCGCGCCGCCGCTTCATCGTCGCCGACACGCCGGGCCACGAGCAGTACACGCGCAACATGGCGACCGCGGCGTCGACCGCCGACTGCGCGCTGCTGCTGGTCGACGCGCGCTCCGGTCTGCGCACCCAGACCCGGCGCCACGCCTTCATCGCCTCGCTGCTCGGTGTGCGCCACGTGCTGCTGGTGGTCAATAAAATGGACCTGGTCGACTTCGACGCCGCGCGCTTCGAGTCGATCCGCGACGCCTTCGCCGGCTTCGCCGCGCCGCTGGGGTTCGCCGGAATCGGCGCGATCCCGGTCAGCGCGCTGCACGGCGACAACGTCACCCGGCGCTCGGCGCATACCGCCTGGTACCACGGCCCGACGCTGGTCGGCTATCTCGACGGAGTCGACCCGCGCCGCGCCGTCGACTCCCGGCTGGTGTTCCCGGTGCAGTGGGTCAACCGCCCGCGAGCCGGCGCGCGCGGATGGTCCGGCACCGTGGCCGGCGGCCAGGTAGCGGTCGGCGACCGCGTACGCGTGTGCGCGTCGGGCCAGACCGCCGAAGTGGCCGAGATCGTCACCATGGACGGCGCGCTGCCGCGCGCCGGCGCCGGCGACGCCGTCACCCTGCGGCTCGACCGGCCGCTGGACGCATCGCGCGGGGACGTCATCGCAGCCGCCGACGATCCGCTGGACATGAGCGACCAGTTCGAAGCCACCCTGGTCTGGATGCACGCCGACGCCGGACTGGCCGGGCGCAGCTACGAGCTCAAGCTGGCCACCCAGTGGACCACCGCGTCGCTGACCGCGATCAAGCACCGCATCGACGTCAACACCCTGGCGCACGAGCCCGCGCGCCAGCTGCAGCTCAACGACATCGCGGTCTGCAACGTGGCCTGCAGCCGGCCTCTGGTGTGCGACGCGTACGCGCGCAGCACGGCGCTGGGCGCGTTCATCCTGGTCGATCGCTACAGCCATGCCACGGTGGCCGCGGGAATGATCCGCCACAACCTGCGCCGGGCCAGCAACGTGCACCGGCAGGCGCTGGAGATCACCCGCGACGCGCGCGAGCGCCTGAACGGCCACGCCAGCCGCGTGGTCTGGTTCACCGGGCTGTCGGGATCGGGCAAGTCGACGCTGGCCAATGCGCTCGAGGTCGAACTGCACCGGCGCGGAATGCGCACCTACATCCTCGACGGCGACAACGTCCGCCAGGGGCTGAACCGCGACCTCGGCTTCACCGACGCCGACCGCGTCGAGAACATCCGCCGCATCGCCGAAGTCGCCAGGCTGATGCTCGACGCCGGGCTGGTCGTGATCACCGCGTTCATTTCGCCGTTCGAGCGCGAACGCGCGATGGCGCGCGAAATCATCGGCGCCGACCGCTTCATCGAGGTCTACGTCGACACGCCGCTGGCCGTGTGCGAGCAGCGTGACGCCAAGGGCCTGTACCGCAAGGCACGCGCCGGCCAGATCCCGAACATGACCGGACTCAACAGCCCGTACGAAGCGCCGCTGTGCGCCGACCTCGTCGCCGACGGCGCCTCGGGCGACATCGCCGCCGTGGTCGCCGAACTGTCCGCGCGCGTCTCCGCGCCGGTCGCCACCGATGCATCCAATCGAAACTTTGTTTAACTTGATATAGCGAAAGCGACATACTGTCGTTAAACTGACCCCGAACTGACGTTTTGAGGCGCGTCGCGCCAACGCTCGGGAAATCCCATGTGCGAGCCGACGATGCCTTCGGTCGGGTTGGAGGACGTCGCCGGCGCCTTGCTGCGGCTGCAGACATTCGTGCGCTGGATGCCGAGCAGCGTGGCGATGTTCGACTCCGGCATGTGCTACCTGGCGTACAGCGAGCGCTGGCGGAACGATTTCGGCCGCGGCCGCGACGACCTGCATGGGCACAGCCACTACGCGGTCAACCCTGACCTTCCGCCGTCGTGGCGCGACGCCCACCGGCGCGGCCTGCAAGGCGAATCGCTGCGCAGCGACGGCGACCGCTGGACCAAGGCCGACGGCAGCGTCTGCTGGATCCGCTGGAGCCTGACGCCGTGGCGCGCCCCCGACGGCAGCATCGAGA
>JAJZHS010000191.1 GCA_021798395.1 Pseudomonadota bacterium | reverse complement strand
CAAGCTCGAGCTCAAGACCCTGCCCGAGCAGGAGAAGGCCCGCTACAACACCCTCGCCGGAATGCTGATGCTGTTGCTGGCGCGGCTGCCGCACACCGGCGACCACATCGACTGGGACGCGTGGCGGTTCGAGATCGTCGACATGGACGGCAAACGCATCGACCGCGTGCTGGCCACGCGCGGGCTCGCCTCCCCGCTCGACGCCGCCGCGCTGCCCGACATCGGCAAATCCGGCTGAGCGCGGCGTCGGCCAGCGCGGGCGCGTCCGGCGCGACGGGATCGACCTTCGGATCCGTCGCCTTCAGGCTCCGTCTTGCAGCACCTTCGGATTGCTCTCGGCGAGCCGCCGGCGCACGACGCCGCGCACCGCGTGCAGCAGGGTCGCGCGGCGCGGCTGCCCGGGGTCGGCGTCGCCGGAGCGGATCGCCGCGGCCAGCGCGCGATTGGCCTCGGCCACATCGGCGCACGGCGCCTGCAGCACCTGCCCCAGCGCGGCGCACTCGGCGCGCAACGCAGCGTCGTCGGCGCGCAGCTGGCGCGCGGCGATGCCCATGGCGCGCAGCGCCATCAGCACGTCGGCGCGCAGCGCGTCGGGTACGTGCGGCAGCACTCGCGCGCGCAGCGCGCGCGCTGCGCATTCGAGCAGTTCGTCCCCCGCTGGCGGCTCGCGCATCAGTCGTTCTCCGTCATGGCCAGGATCTCCCATTCGAGCTCGGGCACGATGTGACCCGTGAGCTGCAGCAGCAGCGCGTCTTCGGCGACCCCGCGCGCGGCCTGCTGGATGCAGATCACGGCCCAGCTCAGGTGCGCCATCACTTCCCAGTAGTGCACCGCGCGCGGGTCGACCACCCTCCCGCACTGCGCCGTGTAGCCGTGCAGGAACGCCTCGCGGGTGCCGATACCGCCCGCCTCGAGCCGGTCTGCGCCGAAGCGCCAGCAGCGCGCGAAAAACCAGCCGATGTCCTCCAGCGGGTCGCTCCAGCCGGCGAACTCCCAGTCGAGGATCGCGGTCAGTCCCTGCGCGTCGACCATGTAGTTGCCGGTGCGGAAGTCGCGGTGGCACAGCACGATGTCGCCGCGCGGCGGCGCGCGGCGCTGCAGCCAGCGCAGACCCCATTCCAGCGCCGGATAGGCGCGCGGCAAGGCATCGAGGAAGGCGCGGTGGCGCGCCAGGGTGTGCAGCGCCGGCGCACCGGTGGGCAACGGCAGGAAATCGAGATGCGGCTGCGGTGGGCGCAGCGCGTGGATGCGCGCCAGCTCGGCGCCCAGGCGCTCGGCCAGTCCCGGGCGCGGCTGCCGCACCAGCACGTGCGCGGCGGCGGTCCCGCCGACGCGGCGCATGATGAAGAACGGGCGGCCGATCAGCGTCGCGTCGTCGCCCAGCCACAGCGCCTCGGGCACCGTCACGCCTGCGGCGCGCGCCACGCGCAGCAGCGCGAACTCGTGCGCCCGGCTCAGGCTGACCGACACGCCTGCGCTCGGCGAATCGCAGCGCAACACCGCGTGCAGTTCGCCGTTGAATGCGCCGCCCTCGATGTGCAGGTCGAGCAGCCAGTTCTCCTGCACCGCGCCGCCGCTGAGAGGCTGCAGCGTGCGCACCTGCGCGCGCTGCGCGCCGGCGGCGCGCGCGACGAACGCCTCCAGCGCGGCGGTGCGCGTCGCGTCCATCGCCGTGCGTCAGCGCGGCGGTGCCGCGCCCGTCCCGGATGGCTGCCGCAGCGACGCGTCGCGCCGCCCGGCCAGGATCTTGCGGCCCATGCTGTGGCGGTGCACCTCGCTGGGACCGTCGTAGATGCGGAACGCGCGCATGTCGGCGAAGATGCGCGCCACCACCTGCTCGTGGGTCACGCCCTGGCCGCCGAGGATCTGCACGCTGCGGTCGACCACCCGCCACTCGGCTTCGGAACATACGACCTTGGCCCGGCTCGATTCGAAATTGCACCGCTCGCCGCGGTCGAGCAGCCACGCCGTATGCCAGATGTGCAGGCGCGCCGTGTGCAGGTCGATCTCGTTGTCGGCGAGCATGAAGCCCACCCCCTGGTGCTCGCCCAGGGCGCGACCGAAGGCCTGCCGCCGGCGCGCGTAGTCCAGCGCCACGTCGTGCGCGCGGCGGGCCTGGCCGAGCCAGCGCATGCAATGCGTCAGCCGCGCCGGCGCCAGCCGCACCTGCGCGTAGCGCATGCCCTGCCCGACTTCGCCGAGCACGTCGTCGGCCCCCACCCACAGGTCGTGCAGCCGCACCACCCCGTGCCCGCCGGTGAAGCAGCTGTCGAGCGCGTCCATGGTGCGCACGACCTCGATGCCCGGGCGGCCCATGTCGGTCAGGAACATCGACGCGCTGCCGTCGTCCATGCGCGCCATGACGATCGCGAATCCGGCGCCTTGCGCGCCCGTGATGAACCACTTGACGCCGTTGATGCGGTAGCCGTCGCCGTCGCGCACCGCGGTCGTCGCCAGCATCGACGGGTCGGCGCCCGCGCCCGGCGGCGGCTCGCTCATGCAAAAGCACGAGCGCACCCGGCCCTCGACCAGCGGTCGCAGCCAGCGCGCTTTCTGCGCCGGAGTCGCCACGGCCTCGAGCAGGTGGATGTTGCCCTCGTCCGGGGCGTGCACGTTGAGCGCGGTCGGGCCCAGCGTCGAGTAGCCCGCTTCCTCGAACACGATCGCCTTGTCGAGATGCCCCAGGCCGAGGCCGCCGAGTTCGCGCGAGGCGTGCGGCGTGAGCAGCCCGGCGGCGCGCGCGCGCGCCACCAGTTCGGCGCGCAGGTCCTCGCCCGGGCCGTGCGCGCCGCAACGCCGGTCGCGTTCCAGCGGGATTACCTGCTCGGCGATGAACGTACGCACGCGCATTTGCAGCTCGCGCAAATCCGGGGACAGCGAAAAATCCATCTGCAAACTCCGCGCGATAATACGGGACTAATCAGTCCAGATTTAAAAACGACAAACTGCACGGCCCACGATCTTAGCGCCGCGCGGCCGACGCTGCACGCGCCTGTTGCGGCACGCCCCCGCGGCCGATCAATTTGGAAACAGATGACGCGCCGCGTATTAGGGTTTTCACGGGGTCGCCGGCATTGATGCGCCGATACGTTGCGTTGCACAATCGAAACCAAATCCACGCACTCCCGATGTCGCACCCAGTCATTTTGCGGGCTCGAGGCCTGAGCAAGAAATTCGGTGGTTTTGCGGCCGTCCAGGAAATCGATCTCGAAGTTGCCGAGGGCTCGATCCATGCGCTGGTCGGACCCAACGGCGCCGGCAAGACGACCTGCTTCAACCTGTTGAGCAAGTTCCTCGCGCCCAGCGCCGGGCAGATCTGGTTCGACGCGCGCGACATCACCGCGCTGCACCCCAACCAGGTTGCGCGCCTGGGCATGGTGCGCTCGTTCCAGATCAGCGCCACCTTCGGCCACATGAGCCTGCTGGAGAACGTGCGCGTGGGCCTGCAGCGGCCGTCGGGGCTGGCGTGGCAGTTCTGGGCCTCGCCGCAGCGGCTGCGCCGCCTCGACGAACGCGCTCTGCACTACCTCGACATGGTCGGGCTGGCCGACCGCGCCGGCGAATGGGCGGTGAACCTGCCGTACGGCCACAAGCGCGCGCTCGAGCTGGCCACCACGCTGGCGCTGGAGCCGCGGCTGATGCTGCTCGACGAACCCACCCAGGGCCTGGGCCACGAGGACGTCGAACGCGTCACCGAGTTGATCGCCCGGGTGGCCAAGGGCCGCACGGTGCTGATGGTCGAGCACAATATGTCGGTCATCGCCCGCATCTGCGACCGCGTCACGGTGATGCAGCGCGGCCGCAAGCTGGCCGAGGGCAGCTACGCCGAGGTCGCGGCCAATCCGGACGTGATGAGCGCCTACATGGGCGAGGCGACCGAGGACCCGGCATGAACGCACAGACCGCCACCGCGCCGCAGGCGGCGCCGGGATCCGACGCCGCCGCGCCCGCACTCGAGGTCCGCGAACTCAACGCCTGGTACGGTGAATCGCACGTGCTGCACGGCGTCGACCTGCAGGTGCCGGTCGGCAGAACGGTCTGCCTGCTCGGGCGCAACGGCGCCGGGCGCAGCACGACCTTGCGCGCGATCATGGGCCTGACCAGCGCGCGGCGCGGCAGCATCCGCGTCTTCGGCCACGACCTGGAGCGCGTGCCGCCGCACCGCATCGCCTCGCTCGGGGTCGGCTACTGTCCCGAGGAGCGCGGCATTTTCGCCAGTCTCAGCGCACGCGAGAACCTGCTGCTGCCGCCGCTGCTTCGCACCGGCTTCGCCGGCCTGAGCCTGGACGAAATCGACGCCCTGTTTCCGAACCTGAAGGAGCGTGCAGACGCTCCGGGCACCAGTCTGTCCGGCGGCGAGCAGCAGATGCTGGCGCTGGCGCGCATCCTGCGCACCGGCGCGCGGCTGCTGCTGCTCGACGAAATTTCCGAGGGACTGGCTCCGGTCATCGTGCAGGCGCTCGGACGCGCCATCGCGGCGCTGCGCGACCGCGGCTTCTCGATCCTGCTGGTCGAGCAGAACTTCCACTTCTCGGCCCGGCTGGCCGACTATTTCTACGTCATGGAGCGCGGACGCATCATCGAGCAGTTCGCGCGCGACGAATTGCCGGACAAGCGCGCGCACCTCGCGCGCCTGCTCGGTGTTTGACCTGTCCAACTCGAAGACTCAGGAGAGACGCATGAAACTGTCCAGGACCCTCGTCGCCGCCGGCATCGCGCTGGGCTTCGGCATGGCCACGGCGCACGCAGCAGCTCCGGTGAAAATCGGCTTCATCACCGACATGTCGGGCGTGTATTCGGCGCTCGACGGCCCCGGCGGCGCCGAGGCGATCAAGATGGCGATCCACGATTTCGGCGGCAAGGTGCTCGGCCGCAAGATCGAGCTCATGACCTTCGACCACCAGAACAAGGCCGACCTGGCCGCGAGCAAAGCCAAGGAATTTTTCGCCGAGGACGGCGTCGACGTGCTGCTCGCAGGCACCAACAGCGCCACCGCGCTGGCCATGGAGCGCGTGGCCAGCGCGCAGAAGAAGCCGATCATCGACATCGGTGGCGGCGCCTCGACGATTGTCGGCAAGGAATGCACTCCGTACACCGACATGTATGCGTACAACACCACGGCGCTGGCGCGCGGCACCGCCACCGCGATCGTCAAGCAGGGCGGCAAGACCTGGTTCTTCCTGACCGCCGACTACGCCTTCGGCAAGTCGCTCGAAGCGGACGCGTCGAAGGTCGTCGAGGCCAATGGCGGCAAGGTGCTGGGCCATGTGTACGCGCCGCTGGCGTCGTCGGACTTCTCCTCGTACCTGTTGCAGGCGCAGGCGTCGAAGGCCCAGGTGCTGGGCCTGGCCAACGCTGGCGGCGATTCGGTCAACTCGATCAAGCAGGCGACCCAGTTCGGCGTGACCAAGACCATGAAGCTGGCCGGCATGCTGCTGTTCGT
>JAJZHS010000190.1 GCA_021798395.1 Pseudomonadota bacterium | reverse complement strand
CAGGTAATCAGTGTCTCGATCGACAGGAACGAAGCGGCTCATCGGCGGGAACCTCCGGTTTGCTCTACCTCCATTGTCTCTGTGCGCCTCGTCCAACGGAAGTCGCGAAAGCACGACAGCCTCCTAGTGTCCCACAATCGACGTCGGCGCGCGCGCCCGCTCAGGGCTTGCGCAAGCGCGCGTTGGCCGCGATGATGCGCCCGATCAGCTCGGGTCCGGGGAAGTCCGCCATCACGATGCCGACGAACGGAGGCGAGTTGGCGTCGAGAATCCGGGCGACGACAAGCTCATCGGTGCCCTCGAACATGATCGAGCACACCGACCCGATGCAGCCGGCACGCGGAAAATCGGGATATTTGCTGCTGAACAGCGGCGTGACCAGCCCGGTCGACAGGTGCGGAGCCTTGTCGGAGGCCCAGACTCGCCCCCCGGCGATGAAATACGGGAACGAGCCTCCCGACGCCGACAGGTAGGTGACGAAGAACGCCTTGCCCTCGCGTTCGCGCGCGCGTTCGAGATGGTCGCGCACGACGGTCCACTTCGCGTACAGGTCCCAGTTCGTGCGCACGCTGTAGGTGTCTTCGATGTCGAACCGGTCGTACGCCAGGCCCCACTGCATGGGCGAGCTGAAGTCCTGCAGCACGACGACCTTTCCGCGCACGTCGTGCAAGGTCGGATCGTCGCCGGTCGGCTTCCAGAAAAGGTCGGCGCCCTCGGTTCGCGCGTAGCGCGCGAACACCTGGGCAAACGATTCGGTGTTGCCGCCGCCGTCGCCCTCCCGCTTGACGCGCATCAGGATCGTCTCGCCGGGGTGTTCGAGAAGGAACGTGTGCACGATGTCGAGCACCTGGCCGAAATTCTGCCCGAGGCCGACGATGCCGTGGTGCATTTCGAAGGTGTCGTGCTCGAGCCAGCAGCGGATGTCGAGCGCGCGCACGCCGGCGTCGAGTTGCTGGCGCAGCGACATGCTTTGCGTGCGCACGATCTCGGTGCCGAAACTGCCGAGGATGCCGGTCGCCGAGTCGTGCGTGCCCGGAATCGACACGTCGCGCAACGGCGTGTCGCCGGGGAGCGCCGCCATCCAGTCGGCGTGATCGGCCTGGGCAACGCGCGCCGTCGAGAAGCCGCCGTTGCCCGCGTGCGCCGCCTGCGCGACGACGAGCGCTGCCGACAGCAGCGCGGTGCGTACCCAGCTTGCTCCATGCATGGTTCATCTCCCCGCCACCCGTACGCGGCGCGGCCCCCAGTGTCGCGCGCGGCGGTCGCCGCGCGCGTGCGCCCGCCGGAAAATCCGGGCGCAAGCCGGCGTCAGCGCCGCGCGCGGTGTCATCGGGCAATGCGACAATGCGCACTCGGCTTTCCACTTCCGCACTTGCGATGACCGAACGCATGTCCCCGGCGCGCGACGCCGCGCTGCAGTCCCGCGGCGAGGAACTCGCCAACAGCATCAGCCACGGCCTGGGCGTGGCCCTGAGCGCGGCCGCGCTACCGATCCTGCTGGTCCACGCGCACGGTGCCGCGGCGACCGTCGGCGCGGCGCTGTTCGGCGCCACCGCCGTGCTGCTGTACCTGAGTTCGACGCTGTACCACGCGGTGTCGCGCCCCGACGCCAAGGCCGTGCTGCGCTGGCTGGATCACGCCAGCATCTACCTGTTCATCGCCGGCAGCTACACGCCGTTCACCTTGACGGTGCTGCGCGGAGCGTGGGGCTGGACGCTGTTCGGCCTGGTCTGGTCTCTGGCGCTGCTCGGGCTGCTGTTCAAGGCGCTCGGGCCGGGACGCTTCCCGCGGCTGTCGACGCTGCTGTACCTGGTGCTCGGCTGGCTGGTGCTGATCGCCATCGTGCCGCTGTGGCACGCGCTGCCGGCCAGCGGGCTGGCGTGGTTGTTCGCCGGCGGCGCCGCCTACACCGTCGGTGCGGTCTTCTTCATGTTCGACGAACGCTGGCGCTACACGCATTTCGTCTGGCACTTGTTCGTGCTGCTCGGAACCGCGTGTCACTTCGTCGCGGTGCTGCAATGCGCCGCAGGCGCCGCCGCCTGAGCCGGCGACACCGGGGCGGGACGGCCCCGCAGCTTGGCGTCGTACATGCGGGCGTCGGCGCACTCCAGCAGTTCGGCCATGCCGTGCGCGTCGTGCGGAAAGCTTGAACAGCCCAGCGCCATGTCGATCCGGCACACGACGTCGCCGATGCGGAACGGCTCGCGCAGCAGATCGTTCAAGCGCCGCACCACCGCGTCGACGTCGTCGCGCCAGGACGCGCCGAGATCCTCGATGACGACTGCGAACTCGTCGCCGCCGATGCGCGCCAGCCGTTCATTGGCGCGCATCGCGGCGTTGAGGCGGTGGGCGAACTGGCACAGCAACTGGTCGCCGCAGGCGTGGCCATGCCGGTCGTTGAGGGCCTTGAATCCGTTCAGGTCGATGTACACGACGACGACCACCAGCCCGTGCCGGCGCGCGCGCGCCAGCGCCGCGCTGCAATGCCGCTCAAGCCCGGCGCGATTGATCATTCCGGTCAACGGATCGCTCAGGCTGCGCTGCACCGCGGTGAAGCGCGTCTCGACCTTGTCGCGCAGCAGGTGCGCCATGCGCCCGGACACGGTGGCCATGTAGGCGATGTAGACGAAGATCAGCCAGCCCGCGGTGTGCGCGAGCGCGCCGTGCGCCGCCAGCAGCCGCGGGATCAGCGGCGCGATGATCGGCAACATGTACAGCATCGCCGCGACCGGAACCGGCGACAGCGCGGCCATCGCCGCGCTGGCCACCCCCAGCAGCAGCGCGGTCAGGAACAGTTCGAACGCCGGGTCCGCGGGGAAAAACCGGATCGGCAGCGCGGTCCAGCTCAAACCCGCCAGCGCCGCCGAGACATACAGCGCGCGCAGGCAGGCGTGGGGGCACGCCTCGAGCCGGCCGTTCCGCTTGATGACGAACCAGATCGCGAGCCGGATCGCGTACAGCGGCAACACGAACGCGAACCACGCCGCGATCGCGCGCCAAGGGTAGTGGGCGCGCAGCAGCCATCCGGTGGCGAGCATCGCAATGGCCGTGGTGGCGACGGCTGCCGGAATCGCGTTGAGCATCTGCTCGGCCTGCTCGCGGGCCACGGCCTCGGCGAGCAGGCGGGCGGTCCGGCGCGCCTCCGAAGCCGAATTGAGCCCCTTGGGTGCTTGCGAACTCATCGCATCGACACGCTCCGCCGATGCCGCCGCGTCAAGGCCGCAGTTCGAACACCACGGTGCCGACGGCGTGGCCGCCGTCGACCGCCTGCAGCGCGGTCTCGAACCCGCCGCGAACCGCGCGCAGCAGGGAATTGAGCCAGCGCGGAGCACCGGGGAAACGGTCCTTGTCCTGGTGCAGGGCGTAGACCTTGGCCGCCGGTGCGCGGCACGCTGCCAGCGCCTGCAAGTCGAGTTCGGGATCCCAGTTCTCGAACACGATGAAACACGCCAGATCGCTCGGCAGCGTCGCCATGATCGACTCGATGACGAATCGTTCGTAGCCCTCGACGTCGATCTTGATCACGCCGCGCCGCTTGCCGCGCGCGGCAAGCGATCCGAACAGTTCGGCGAGGACTTCGCGCGCCGGTCGCATCGGCACCTCGACGACGTCGTAGTTGCGCGCGTCGAAGTCGCCGAGTCCGTCCTTGCTCGACAGCAATTGCGCGCTGTAGGAGTTCTCGGCCGAACGGATGAACGCGCCGCCCCAGTTGTGCCGCGGAACGTGCAGCCGCAACGTTTCCTCGCGCGCGCCCAGGCCATAGTCGTGGATCACGACCTTGCATCCGCGCAAGGCGAGATCGCGGTTGATGCGCAGCACCCGCGCCGCGTTCGGGTTGGGCTCGAACATGTGGATTTCACCGAACGCGCGACCCGATTGACACGAGGTCAGTCCGATGTTGGCGCCGATGTCGAGCAGGAAGTCGCCAAAGCCGTGCGCTGCCAGATGCTCGATGAAATCTTTCAGTTCCTGCTCGTAGACGCCGAACAGCAAAGGCCCGGTCGCGATGTCATCGCCGCCGCGAAAGAACAGCGGCATGGCGTCGCGGGTCAGCCGATGGAACAGGCGGCGTCTCCTGTTCCGGCTGCGGTATTCCCGATACGAAGTCTTGCTGCGGAATTCGGTTATCTGCACGATCGTGGAGCGCAACCTCGAGGACCGGATCGCCTCGCGGCCGGCACGCGATCCGCGGCGGCGGCCAATGCGGCCACCAACCCCGGATGGTGCCGCGGAGTATAGAGGATGCGCTGGCGGACGCGATGCGGCGCGTTGCGCGGCCGATGTTGCGTGGCGGAGAGAGTGGGATTCGAACCCACGGACGGTTGCCCGTCGCTGGTTTTCAAGACCAGTCCATTAAACCGCTCTGGCATCTCTCCGGCGGCCCTGCGCGGGTGCCCGCATTGTAGACGCGGCGCAACGGATCAGCCGTCAGGCAGGAACGACTCGATCGCCGCGTTGAGCAGGTCCCAGCCGCGCGGCGTGGCGCGGATGCGCGCCCCGCTTTCGAGCAGGCCGCGCGCGACGCCGCGCTGCAGCCCGCGCTGCAGCGTCGACTCGGGCAACCCGGTGCGCGCCGGGTACAGCGCCGCATCGAAGCCGTCGCGCAGACGCAGCGCGTTGAGCATGAACTCGAACGGCAGGTCACGCCGCGCCACCTCGCGTTCGTCCTCGACCGCCTGTCCGCGCAGCGCGGCTGCCATGTAGCGCTCGGGCTGGTTCCAGCGCTGCTGGCGCACGATGCGGTGCGCGAAACTGAGCTTGGAATGCGCCCCGGCGCCGATCCCGAGGTAATCGCCGAATTCCCAGTAGTTCAGGTTGTGCCGGCAGGTATGGCCGGGCCGGGCATAGGCTGACACTTCGTAGCGCCGCAACCCAGCTTCAATGGCCAGGTCGGCCACTGCCTGCTGCATGTCGGCCGCCGCGTCGGCGTCGGGCAGGCCGTCGGGAACGCGCTTGGCGAACGCGGTCTGCGGCTCGATGGTCAACTGGTACAGCGACAGGTGCGGGGGAGACCAGCCGAGCGCGGTGCGCACGTCGGCGCCGGCCTGCGCCAGGTCCTGTCCGGGGAGCGCGAACATCAGGTCGACGTTGAAGGTCGCGAACACCTGCGCCGCCTCGTCGAGCGCGGCGCGCGCCTGCGCGCCGTCGTGCACCCGGCCCAGGCGCCGCAGCATGGCGTCGTCGAAACTTTGCACGCCCAGCGACAGTCGCGTGACGCCGGCGCCGGCGTACGCGGCAAAGCGCGCGCGCTCGAAGGTGCCCGGGTTGGCCTCGAGGGTGATCTCGGCGTCCGCCGCCAGCGGCAGCCGCGCGCGCTCGCCGCCGAGCAGGGCGTCGATCGCATCGGGCCCGAACAGACTCGGCGTGCCGCCGCCAATGAACACGCTGCGCACGCGTCGGCCCCAGACCAGCGGCAGCGCGGCGTCGAGGTCGGCGAGCAGCG
>JAJZHS010000189.1 GCA_021798395.1 Pseudomonadota bacterium | reverse complement strand
CCCACAGCCGGATGATCTCGGCGCCGAGCTTGTCGCTGACCGCCTGCGGCGCGATCACGTTGCCGACCGACTTGCTCATCTTGCGGCCCTGGCCGTCGACCGTGAAGCCGTGGGTCAGCAGCGCCTTGTACGGCGCGCGGCCGTCGATCGCGCAGCCGGTCAGCAGCGACGAGTGGAACCAGCCGCGGTGCTGGTCGTGGCCCTCCAGGTACAGGTCGGCCGGCCACTGCAGCACGTCGGCGTGGCTGCCGCGCAGCACGTGCCAGTGCGTGGTGCCCGAGTCGAACCAGACCTCGATGATGTCCTGGCTCTTCTCGTAGTGCTCGGCGTCGTCGCCGATCCAGTCGCGCGGGTCGAGCCGCGACCACGCCTCGACGCCTTCGCGCTGCACCAGTTCGGCGGCGCGGTCCATCAGTTCCAGGGTGCGCGGGTGCAGTTCGCCGGTGGCCTTGTGCAGCAGGAACGGCAGCGGCACGCCCCACGCGCGCTGGCGCGAGATGCACCAGTCGGGTCGGTGCGCGATCATGTCGTACAGCCGCGCCTTGCCGCCGGGCGGGTAGAACGCGGTGCGCTCGACTGCGTCCAGCGCGGCCGCGCGCAGCGTGGTCGGCGCCTTGTCGGCGGTGCACACCCCGACGCCTTCGTCCATGCGCACGAACCACTGGTTGGCGGCGCGGTAGATCACCGGGGTCTTGTGCCGCCAGCAGTGCGGGTAGCTGTGGCGGATGTCCTCGGTGGCGTACAGGTGGCCTGCGCCGCGCAGCGCCTCGACCACCAGCGGCGCGGCCTGCCAGATGTTGCGGCCGCCGAACAGCGCCAGTTCGGCGGCGTAGACGCCGTCGCCCTGCACCGGATTGAGCACCTCGTCGGCGCGCATTCCGTGGGCGACGCAGGAGTTGAAGTCGTCGACCCCGTAGGCCGGCGACGAATGCACGATGCCGGTGCCGTCGTCGGCGGTGGCGTAGGCCGCCAGGTAGACCGGGCTGGCGCGGTCGTACGCGGCGTCGACCGCGGCCAGCGGATGGCGGAACGCGATGCCGCCGAGGCGTTCACCGCGCGCCGTGGCCAGCACCGTGCCGTGCAGGCCGTAGCGGCGCAGGCAGTCGTCGACCCGCGCGGCGGCCAGCAGCAGCACGCCGCGCGCGGTGTCGACCAGGCAGTAGTCGAGTTCGGGGTTGAGGTTCAGTGCCTGGTTGGCCGGGATGGTCCACGCCGTGGTGGTCCAGATCACCGCGCTGGCAGGGCCGGGCAGCGCGTCCAGGCCGAAGGCCCCGGCCAGGCGCTGCGGCTCGGCGCACGGGAAGCCCACGTCGAGCGTGACGCTCTTCTTGTCGGCATACTCGATCTCGAACTCGGCCAGCGACGAATGGCAGTCGAAGCACCAGTGCACCGGCTTGAGGCCGCGGTAGACGAAGCCCCGCTCGATCACCCGTTTGAGGGCGCGGATTTCGTCGGCCTCGTTGCCGAAATCCATGGTGCGATACGGCCGGTCCCAGTCGCCGAGTACGCCCAGACGCTTGAAATCGGCCATCTGCCCGGCGATCTGCTCGGTGGCGTAGGCGCGGCTGCGCGCCTGCACCGCGTCGCGCCCCAGGCCGCGGCCGTGGAGTTTTTCGATCTGGTTCTCGATCGGCAGGCCGTGGCAGTCCCAGCCCGGCACGTACACCGCGTCGTAGCCCTCGAGCTGACGCGCCTTGACGATCATGTCCTTGAGGATTTTGTTGACGGCGTGGCCGATGTGGATCTGGCCGTTGGCGTACGGCGGGCCGTCGTGCAGCACGAACTTGGGGCGACCGACGCGGGCCGCGCGCAGCCGGCGGTACACGCCGTCGCGCTCCCATTCGGCGACCCATCCCGGCTCGCGCCGGGGCAGGTCGCCGCGCATCGGGAACGCGGTTTCGGGCAGGTTCAGCGTGGCGCGGTAGTCGGTCTTCGGGGTCGCGGATTCGGTCATGGCGGGCTGGGGGCGCGGACACGCGAACGCCGTCGCGCCGCGGCAGGGCCGACGGCGCGCGGCGGGTGTCGATCAAATTCGGGCGCTGCGGTCCTGGGGTTCGTGACGCGCGAACCAGTCGCGCGCCGCGCGCACGTCGGACGCGATCGCCTCGGTCAGCGTCTCGAGCGTTTCGTAGCGCGCTTCGTCGCGCAGTTTGTGCAGCAGTTCCACGCGTACCAGTTTACCGTACGCGTCGCCGCTCCAGTCGAGCACATAGGTCTCGAGCAGCACGCGGCCGTCGCCGTCGACGGTCGGCCGCCGTCCGAGGCTGGCCACGCCGCGCAGCGGCGCGTCGGCCAGGCCGTGCACGCGGACGACGAAAATGCCCTCGGCCGCAGGTCGGGGATGCGCGAAGCGCATGTTCAGCGTCGGGAACCCCAGCGCGCGGCCGAGCTTGCGCCCGTGCAGGACGTGGCCCGAGATCGCGTACGGGCGGTCGAGCAAGGCCTGCGCGGCGCGCAGGTCACCCGCGGCCAGCGCCTCGCGCAGCGCCGAACTCGACACCCGGCGCGCGTGCACCTCGTACGCATTCATCCGCGCCACGTCGAAGCCCAGTTGCAGACCTGCGGCGTCGAGCAAGGCGTAGTCGCCGGCGCGGCGCGCACCGAAGCGGAAATCGTCACCGACCAGCACGTAGCGCGCCCGCAGGCCGTCGACGAGCACGCGTTGCAGGAACGTCAGCGGCTCCAGCGCGGCCAGGCGCTGGTCGAAGCGCAGCACCACGGCGCGCTCGATGCCGCAGCGCTGCAGTTCCGCGAGCTTGTCGCGCAGGGTGGCGATGCGCGTGGGCGCCGAGCCTGCGCGCAGCGACGCGAAGTAGTCGCGAGGGTGCGGCTCGAAGGTCAGCGCGCACGGCGTCAGGCCGCGATGGCGCGCTTCGTTGACCAGCAACGCGAGCATGGCCTGGTGGCCGCGGTGCACGCCGTCGAAATTGCCGATGCTGACCGCGCTGGGCGACGCCAGCGCGGCGTGGTGGATGCCGCGGAATACCTGCATGAAGTCCGATGGTCCGATGGTGTGCCGAAGGCGTTGCCGGGCGGCAACAAGGTCGACGACTGATGTTGTAGTTTTTGCGCAAGCTTCGCACGAAAGTCTTGCATTTGCGTCATTCGGTGTATAGTAGTCCCTGCAGTCGCTTCAAGACGGACAGTTTGTGTCCACAGTTTGGGTTCATTGATTATCGATAAACCGGCTGGGCTTGATGAAGATTTGCATTCTTCTTTAATGTTCATGTTTCGAAAGGATGATCATGCCCACCGGCACCGTCAAATGGTTCAACGAAAGCAAGGGTTTCGGCTTCATCAAGCCCGATGAGGGCGGCGAGGATCTGTTCGCGCATTTCAGCGAAATCCAGGCCAAGGGGTTCCGCACCCTGCAGGAGAACCAGCGCGTCGAGTTTGTCGTGAAGGCCGGGCCGAAGGGTCCGCAGGCTTCGCAGATTCGCCCGATCTGACCACCGGGCCCGTTCCGGGCCCCGGAGTCCGAGACCGGCCTTCGGGCCGGTTTTTGTTTGCCCGTCGCGCGCGTGGCATGATCCGGGGCTGGACGGTGCGCGGGGCGCAACATGGTCGAGCAGTGGATCCACGATTGGGGCTACGTCGCGGTGGCGATCGGCGCGTTCGCGGAGGGCGAGACGATCCTGCTCGCCGCCGGCTACGCCGCGCGCCGTGGCCTGCTCGACATCTGGCTGGTTCTGGCCGTCGCGGTCGTCGCTGCCAGCGCCGGCGACCAGTTCTTCTACTGGGTCGGGCGTTTCGGCGGGCGCCGGCTGTTGGCGCGCCTGCCGCGGCTGGCTGCGCAGTTCGAGCGCGTCGCCGGGCTGCTGCGCCGCAGGCCGCGCGGGGCGATCGTCGCGGTGCGCTTCCTGTACGGATTGCGTATCGCCGGTCCGGTGTTGATCGGTGCGGCCGGAGTGCCCGCCGGGCGCTTCCTGGTCTTCAACGTGCTCGGCGCGCTGCTGTGGGCGCCGTTGATCGCCGGCGCCGGGTGGGGCTTCGGCCAGGCCGAAGGCGCGCTTGCGTTGCGCCTGGAGCACGTCGAACTCGGCGTGCTCGCGCTGCTGGCGCTGGTCGCCGCGGGCTGGGCGCTGGCCTGGCGGCGGGCGCGGCGGCGACGCCGACGCTGACGCGGTCAGCCGAGGCGCAGCCCCATGGCGTCGCGCACCTCGGCCATCGTGGCGCGGGCCGCGGCGCGCGCGCGCTCGCAGCCGTCGTCGAGGATGTCGCGCACCAGCTCCGGCTGATCCAGGTAGGGTTGCGCGCGCTCGAGCATCGGTTGCTGCTCGCGCAGGATGGCGTCGATCACCGGTTGCTTGCATTCCAGGCATCCGATTCCGGCACTGGTGCAGCCGCGCTGCACCCAGGCCTGGGTCGCCTCGTCGCTGTACGCCAGGTGGAACTGCCAGACCGGGCAGCGCGCGGGATCGCCCGGGTCGCTGCGGCGCACCCGCGCCGGGTCGGTCGGCATGCGCCGCACCTTGGTCTCGACGCTGCCGCGTTCCTCGCGGATCGCAATCGCGTTGCCGTAGCTTTTCGACATCTTGCGCCCGTCGAGTCCGGGCAGCTTGGATTCGGGCGTCAGCAGCGCCTCGGGCTCGCGCAGGATGGTGCGGCGCCCGCCGTCGAGCTGGGCGCGCAGCGCGTCCTTTTCGGCGCGGGTCAGCGCGCTGGCCGCGATCAGCGCGCGCGCGGCGTCGCGCTTGTCGAGCTCGCCGTCCTGGTCGGCGGCACGGCGCAGCTGCTGCAGTTGCGCGCGCTGCGCGTCGTCGAGCCTGGCCGCAGCCAGCCGCGCGCGCGCTTCGATGTCCGCGTCGCGTCCGTACAGGGCGTTGAAGCGGCGGGCGATTTCGCGGCTCATCTCGATGTGCGGCACCTGGTCGGCGCCCACCGGAACCCAGCGCGCGCGGTAGATCAGGATGTCGGCCGCCTGCAGCAGCGGGTAGCCGAGGAAGCCGTAGGTCAGCAGGTCGCGGTCGGTCAGGTTCGCGATCTGGTCCTTGTAGGTCGGCACGCGCTCGAGCCAGGCCAGCGGCGTTCCCATGCCCAGCAGCAGGAAGAGCTCGGCGTGCTCGAGCACCCGGCTCTGCACGAACAGCGTGGAGCGTTGCGGGTCGACCCCGGCGGCGAGCCAGTCGATGACCATGTCGATGGTGTGCTGCCGGATCGATTCGGGCGACTCGTAATGCGTGGTCAACGCGTGCCAGTCGGCGACGAAGAACAGGCAGCGGTGACGGTGCTGCAGCTGCGCCCAGTTCTTCAGCGCCCCGTGGTAGTGGCCCAGGTGCAGCGCGCCGGTCGGGCGCATTCCCGACAGCACGGTGTCGGCAGCGTTCTCAGTAGTCATAGCTGACGCGGAGTTGCAGGAAATTCTGGCCCGGATTCGGATGCTTGATTCCGGCGTTCGAGTAATGGGTGAAGCGCGCGCCCATGCTCCACGGCGAGGACGCGAAC
>JAJZHS010000188.1 GCA_021798395.1 Pseudomonadota bacterium | reverse complement strand
TGCTGCGCGAAGTCGCCGCCGCGGCCGCGATGGTCGGCTTCGCACGCGTCGAGCACCTGCGCGAAACGCTGCGGCCGGCGCAGCGCGTCGCAGCGCTGCAACAAGCGCAGCAGCGCCTGCGGCCCAAGTTCGGCACTGCGGTGCACGTGGCCGTGCTCGGCGGCGACGACCGCGGCCAGCGCGGCGCAATCGGTCGGAACGCGCAGGCGTCTGGCGACCCCTGCGGCCAACGCCACGCTGCGCTGTTCGTGGCCGAGGTGGCGCGGCCACTGCGCGCGCGGCGTCGTCGCCTTGCCCAGGTCGTGCATCAGGCACGCCCAGCGCGTGGCCAGATCGGCGCGAAGCGCCGCGGCGGCGTGCAGCACCTGCAGCAGATGCGCGCCGCAGTCGATTTCGGGGTGGTGCAGCGGCGGCTGCGGAACGCCCCACAGCGCGTCGACCTCGGGCAGCACGCGGGCCAGCGCGCCGCAGTCGCGCAGCACCTCGACCATGCGCCAAGGCGCGTCCTCGACGAGTCCGCGCGCCAGTTCCTGCCAGACGCGCTCGGCCACCAGCGCATCGGCTTCGCCGGCGGCGACCATCGCGCGCATCAGCGCCATGGTGCTCGGCGCGACCGTGAAATCGGCGAACCGGGCCGCGAAACGCGCCACGCGCAAAATGCGCACCGGATCCTCGGCGAACGCGTCGCTGACGTGGCGCAGCACCCGCAGGCGCACGTCGCTGCGGCCGCCGTAGGGGTCGACGATGCGGCCGTCGGCGCCCTGCGCCATGGCGTTGATGGTCAGGTCGCGGCGTTGCAGGTCCTGTTCCAGCGTGACGTCGGCGGCGGCGTGCACGGTGAAGCCCCGGTACCCCGGAGCGGTCTTGCGCTCGGTGCGCGCCAGCGCGTATTCGGCATGGCTGCGCGGATGCAGGAACACCGGGAAATCGCGCCCGACGGCGCGGAACCCGGCGTCGAGCATCTGCTGCGGGGTGGCCCCCACCACCACCCAGTCGCGGTCGTGCACCGCGCGCCCCAGCAGCGCATCGCGCACCGCGCCGCCGACCACGTACGCGCGTCCGGGCACCACAAAGGCGTCGTCGTCGGGGCTTGCGGGCTCGTGCATCGGCCACAGCATAGGGCAGCCGCGGCGGGCCCCGCGGCCCCGGCGCCGGCTCAGGCGTCGCGCAGCGAGCGGCGCAGGATCTTGCCCACCGGAGTCTTCGGCAACTCGTCGCGGAACACGATGCTCTTCGGCCGCTTGTAGCCGGTCAGGCGCTCGGCCAGATAAGCCTTCAGCACCTCTTCGGTCAGCTGCGGGTCGCGGCGCACGACGAACAGGCGCACCGCCTCGCCCGAATTGGCGTCCGGCACGCCGACCGCGGCGGCCTCGAGCACGCCGGGATGCGACACCGCGACGTCCTCGATTTCGTTCGGGTACACGTTGAAGCCCGAGACCAGGATCATGTCCTTCTTGCGGTCGACGATCTTCACGTAGCCCTGCGCGTCGAGCACGCCGATGTCGCCGGTGCGGAAAAAGCCGTCGGCGGTGAACGCGCGCGCGCTGTCCTCGGGACGCTGCCAGTAGCCGCGCATGACCTGCGGCCCGCGCAACGCGACTTCGCCGGCCTGTCCCGGCGGCAGCGCGTGGCCGTCGTCGTCGACGATCGCCACTTCGGTCGACGGAATCGGCAGCCCGATGGTTCCCGAGAAGTGGTCGGTATCGGTCGGGTTGCAGATCGCCGACGGCGACGTCTCCGACAGCCCGTAGCCCTCGCAGATCGGGCATCCGGTCTTGTCCAGCCACTGCCGCGCCACCGCTTCCTGCACCGCCATGCCCCCGCCCAGCGAAATCAGCAGGTGCGACCAGTCGACGCTGCCGAAGTCCGCGTGGTGCAGCAACGCGTTGAACAGGGTGTTGACCGCCGGGAAGCTGTGCACCGGCTGGCGCTGCAGGTCCTTGAGCACCGCCGGCAGGTCGCGCGGGTTCGGAATCAGCACCATCATGCCGCCCTGGTACGTCGACAGCAGCATGACCACCGTGAAGGCGAAGATGTGGTACAGCGGCAGCGCGCACGCGGTGTTGAGCGCGCCTTGCGGCGCGCCTTTCTTGTGCAGCGCCGGACGGTTCCAGGCTTCGGACTGCAGCACGTTGGCGACCAGGTTGCGGTGGCTCAGCACCGCGCCCTTGGACACCCCGGTGGTGCCGCCGGTGTACTGCAGCACCGCGACGTCCTCGGGGTCGGGATCGGTCTCGTGCAGCCGCAGCCGGCGCCCGGCGGACAGCGCCGCGCCAAAGCGGACCGCACCGGGGAGATCGAAACGCGGCACCAGCCGCTTGCGGTGCCGCACGACGAAGTTGACCACCGCGCCCAGCGCAATACCGAGCATGTCGCCCATGCTCGCCACCACGGTCACGCGCGGGCGCTGCGCCGCGTCGACCTGCTGCAGGGTGTGCGCGAAGTTCTCCAGGATCACGATCGCCGAAGCGCCGCTGTCGCGCAACTGGTGCTCGAGTTCGCGCGCGGTGTACAGCGGATTGACGTTGACCACGGTCAGCCCGGCGCGCAGGATCGCGGCGACCGCGATCGGGTACTGCGGCACGTTGGGCATCATCACCGCGACGCGGTCGCCGCGCTTGAGCCCGCGCTGCTGCAGCCACGCGGCCAGCGCGGCCGAGTCGGCGTCCCAGCGCGCGTAGCTGGTCGTGCGCCCCATGAAGCTGAACGCGGGGCGCTGCGCGAACTGCGCGAAACTGCGGCGCAGCAGGTGGACCAGGGACGGGCAACTGCCCGGGTCGATCTCGGCCGGCACACCGGCGGGATAGGACGCGAGCCAGGGACGATCATTCATGCGGGGCGCTCCATCGAACGACGGCCGAAAAAAGAACGACCGTTCGAAATGAAGGCGAGGATAACCGTTCCGAAACGGCTTGGCTAGTCCAAGTCTTGTCCAAGCCAAAGTCCATTGCGTCCGCGTCGCGCCTCGCCGCCGCGGCGCGCGTCAACCGTCGACGATCTTGATCGTCGGGAAGCGGGCCGAGTAGTCCTTGCCGCGCTGCGCGATGCGCGCCGCCAGCCGCCGCGCGATCGCGCCGTAGGCCTGCGCCGCGGCGCCTTGCGGATCGGCGACCACGCTGGGCCGCCCGCTGTCGGCCTGTTCGCGGATGCGCAGGTCCAGCGGCAGGCTGCCCAGCAGATCGATGCCGAAGTCGCGCGCCATGCGTTCGCCGCCGCCGCTGCCGAACACGTGCTCGACGTGGCCGCAGTTCGAGCACACGTGCACGGCCATGTTCTCGACGATGCCCAGCACCGGCACGTTGACCTTCTCGAACATGCGCAGGCCCTTGCGAGCGTCGAGCAGCGCGATGTCCTGCGGCGTGGTCACGATCAGCGCGCCGGTCAGCGGCACCCGCTGGCTCAGCGTCAGCTGGATGTCGCCGGTCCCCGGAGGCAGGTCGACGATCAGGTAGTCGAGATCGCTCCAGCGCGTCTGCCGCACCAGTTGCTCGAGCGCCTGGGTGGCCATCGGGCCGCGCCAGATCATCGGTTGGTCGGCGTCGAGCAGCACGCCGATCGACATCACCTGCAGGCCGTGCGCGCGCATCGGCTCCATGGTCTGGCCGTCGGTGCTGTCGGGGCGGCCTTGCAGGCCCATCATCATCTGCTGCGACGGGCCGTAGATGTCGGCGTCGAGCAGTCCGACCGAGGCGCCCTCGGCGGCCAGCGCCAGCGCCAGGTTGGCCGCCGTCGTGCTCTTGCCGACGCCGCCCTTGCCGGACGCCACCGCGATCACGTTGCGCACCCCGGGCAGCGGCTTGAGCCCGCCCTGCACCGCGTGCGCGGTCACGCGCGTGGCGATGTCGAGATCGACGTGGTCGACGCCGGGCATTCCGCCGAGCGCTCCGGCGACCAGCGCGCGCAGCGCGTCGTGGCGGCTGCGCGCAGGCCAGCCCAGCTCGAGCGCCAGCCGCACGCGCGTGCCGTCGATGCCCGCGATCGACAGCGACTTGCCCAGCGGAACGCCGCTTTCCGGGTCGAGCAGCGAAGCCAGGGCCTGGCGGATGGCGTTGGACAGGGCGGAATCGGCTGGGGTGTTCATCGGTGGGGCGCGAAGTGCGGGCCGGCATGATGCGGCGGAAGCCTTCAGTCTACTTCCGCGCCGTCGCGCCGCGCGACGCGCTCCTACAATTCCCGCACTCGCCCAGCCGACCCATCCGCCCCCGCCGCCGACCCGCATGACCACGAAGCGCCGCCTGTTCGTCACCACCGCCCTGCCGTACGCCAACGGCCCGTTCCACATCGGCCACATCATGGAGTACATCCAGGCCGACACCTGGGTGCGCTTCCAGCGCATGCGCGGCCACGAGGTGCACTTCGTCGGCGCCGACGACGCGCACGGCGCGCCGATCATGATCGCCGCCGAGAAGGCCGGCGTCACCCCGCAGCGTTTCGTCGCCGACATCGCAGCCGGGCGGCCGCGCTACCTCGACGGATTCCACGTCCGCTTCGACAACTGGCACAGCACCGACGCGCCCGAGAACCACCAGCTGGCGCAGGACATCTACCGCGCGCTTCGCCGCGCCGGCCTGATCGCCAGCCGCGACATCGAACAGTTCTACGACCCGGTCAAGGGCATGTTCCTGCCCGATCGCTACATCAAAGGCCACTGCCCGAAGTGCGACGCCGCCGACCAGTACGGCGACGCCTGCGAGGTCTGCGGCGCCGTCTACGGCCCAACCGAGCTGCGCGCACCGTATTCGGTGCTGTCGGGCGCCACGCCCGAGATGCGGCGCAGCGAGCACTTCTTCTTCCAGCTGTCGTCGGCGCGCTGCGCCGATTTCCTGCGCGACTGGACGCAGGGCGCCGGTGCGCACGGCGCGCCGCGGCTGCAGCCCGAAGTGCTGAACAAGGTTCGCGAGTGGTTCGCCACCGACGCCGACGGCCACGGCGGGTTGGCCGACTGGGACATTTCGCGCGACGCGCCGTACTTCGGCATCGAAGTCCCCGATGCTCCCGGCAAGTACTTCTACGTCTGGCTCGACGCGCCGATCGGCTACCTGGCCAGCCTGAAGAACCATTTCGACAAGGGCCAGGCCGCCGCGCACTGGCACGCACCGTCGCGCACCGCGCAGAACTACGACGCGTTCATCGCCGACGACACCGTCGAACAGGTGCATTTCATCGGCAAGGACATCGTCTACTTCCACACCCTGTTCTGGCCCGCGATGCTGCACTTCTCGGGCCGCAAGACTCCGAGTCAGGTCAACGTGCACGGCTTCGTCACCGTCGGCGGCGAGAAGATGAGCAAAAGCCGCGGCACCGGGATTTCGCCGCTGAAATACCTCGACCTCGGGCTCAACCCGGAGTGGCTGCGCTACTACCTTGCGGCCAAGATGAGCGCCCGCGTCGAGGACGTCGACTTCACCGCCGACGACTTCGTCGCCCGCGTCAACGCCGACCTGGTCGGCAAGTACGTCAACATCGCCAGCCGCGCGGCCAAGTTCATCA